>JBBKXS010000195.1:0-13467 GCA_037969605.1 Flavobacteriaceae bacterium | reverse complement strand
ATTAAAAATACTGTTTTTAATATTTTTAAAGTTGAATTTTTAATTAAGTCTTTAAATATTAAAATAAATAAATAAGGAACGATGACCAATATTGGAATTGTAATCGAAAAAACAGTGATGAGGTCTATATAATCGTCAAACAAAACATCAATTGGCAATACACCATATGCATAGGGCAAAAATAATCCAACAATAATGGCAATTGTTAGAGCTATTTGAATATAATCTTTAAGTGAATTTTTCAATTGCTTCATTGGGTTTATCATGATTTATTTTGATTTATAAAGTCCAAAAATTCAGCCTTATACTTTTGGCCAATAGGGATTTTGATGTTTTTAATGGAAATTTGATTTCCACTGATACTGTTCATTTTTTTAAAATTAATGGCAAAGGATTTGTGTGTTCGAATAAATATTTGTTTTGGGAGCGTTTCTAGGATAGATGTAAAGGTAGCGTTGGTCATAATAAATTGATCTTCCAAATGCACTTTGACATAGTCCCCCAAAGCTTCAATGTATAAAATGTTCGCGGAGTTAATTTTATGAAGGGTTTTGCTGGATTTGATCATCATAAAATGGTCATTAACCTGATTGTTTCCATTGGTGAATTTTTTTTCGACTACTTTATTCACCGCCGTAAAAAAACGATCGAACGAGAAGGGTTTTAACAAATAGTCAATGGCACTCACTTCGAATCCATCAACAGCATATTGCGGATAGGCCGTTGTAAAAATGACTTCGGGTGGATTTTGCAGGGATTTGTAAAACGTCAATCCTGAAATTTTGGGCATATTGATATCCAGAAACAACAAGTCGATGGTCTGGTTTTGTTTTAAAACCTGAATGGCATCAATGGCATTGCTGCAAACACCCTTAAGTTCTAAAAAGTCAACATCGGCAATGAATTTTTTAAGAACCAATTGTGAAGATGGCTCATCGTCTATGATCAAGCAGTTAATCTTCATGGTTGTATAATTTTTAGGTTTACTTTAAAGGTATCCTTGGTTTTGGATATGTTGAACTCATGGCTTTTTGGATAGACAATCTCTAGATTTTTTTTGATATTCTCAAGACCTAAACCCGAATGTTCTTTGGTTTCCAACAGGCTTTCGGAATAATTATTCTCAATATCAAACATGAATTCTTTATCCTTTAGTATTAAGTTGATATGAATAAAGGTATGGTCAATATCACCCTTAATGCCATATTTAAAACTGTTTTCAACTAAAGGTAACAATAACATGGGGTAGATAGGATAATTTTCGTCATCTATGTTACAATTAAACGTGATGTTGTCGTTTTGTTGATGCCGAAATTGCTGAAATTCAATATAATTCTTCAAGAGAGTGACTTCCTCCTTTAGGGTCACATGTTTGGTACTGGAATCGTAAATGACATACCTTAAAATATCCGACAATTGTACAATGGCATCCTTAATGGTCTCCTTTTTTTCCAAAGCCAAAGCGTAAATGACGTTTAGTGAATTAAATAAAAAATGAGGGTTAATTTGCGACCGTAAAGAGGTCAATTCCGATTGCATTTGTTGGTTCTTGATTTTCAGTTCGCGGTTTTCTTTGCTGTTAAAGTAAAACCAATCCATTGAAAAATTGATCAAGGTGGTTATGACTAAAAACACACTGAAAATAGTAAACAAGGTAATGTTGGAATGGTAGCTTATAAAATAATAATCCAGAAAAACGTAATCAATAAAATGCTCGAAAAACCAAATATTCAATTGGGTAAATATGAGGATGTTGAGAATAAAAGCCAGAGCATAAAAAAGGTAGCGTTCCTTTTTTAATAATTGGGGAATCAAAATATAAAAGTTGATGAGCACAGGAGGAATGATTGTGGCTATAAAACTACCCGTATAAATAAAGTCAATGATTTTTGGTTGTCCGTCTTCAGTAAAAAGGAACAAGAAAAATACAAACGAGCAGATCCACAACAACAGGTTATTAAATATTACGGTTTTGTGGATGGTCATTTTTCCAGATCTATCAGATTGGTTATTCATTTCTTTTTAAGTTGACCTCAACATCGGTTTTCCATTTGTCTTCATCTTCAGAACCCATATATTTTTCAATGAATTTCACCAATTCTTCCGATGTGGCCGTTAAGAGAATCGTTTCGCCAAACCCAACTTTTTCATGTTTTATTTTGATCCTATCTTCGTCCAAAAGCGCTTTGAATTTATCTTCGTCCAGCCATTTAATACTAGCTTCCTTATTGGCATTCATATCCAACTTGGCCAAGGAATGGGTGTTGATCAAATGCATTTTGTATAATTCATTATGTGTTTGATCAATTTCGTGATCCTCAATGGGCGTAAAATCTAGAAATAACTGGTTATTGATTTTAAAGGGCATGGCCAAAAAGGTGGATTTGGTGCTGTCCTTTTCAAAATATATAACGTAGCCGGCTTTGTAGCTGTTGTAAAGTTTTAACTCGTCCTTACTCAATTCGGAAGGTTTTGTCTTTTGGTTTTCTTTTAAGATCACTTCCGTAAAAGGAAGGATTTTCCAATGAGCATTTTCGGAATCCAACCAATTCCCGATAAATTTTTGTTCAAAATAAAGAAGATCTTGAGTATAAAAAGCATGGAGGGATTTTACCACACATGAGCTCAACAAAAATGCTAAAACAACAATCAGAGAAAAAGATTTAATGGTTTTCATGATGTTCAAAATTAATTATTCGATGTCAAAACAAGGACATAACTAAAACAAATTCAACAATTTTCGACAAACGCAGGGGACCAGTCGGCAAACACTAAAATTCTTTGACCAATAGCGCAGTTGATACTGAAGCCAACACAAATTTTAAACGCTCATCAAGGTCACTATGAAACCAAATGAATAATCGATCTCTGGGTGCATACTGAATGGAGGCGACCGCCTTATTATTTAGATAAAATTCGTAGCCCATTGAAGGGCCTCGAATTAATGATATTTTTGCGCCTTCAATGTGATGTATTTTTATTATTTCAATTTCGGAAGTACCATCAGAAAGGACTGCCTTAAATTCAGTGCTAGTATCCATTTGATATACTCCATCTACCTCAACCATTATTGGAGATATCATGGAAAGGTTCCATGAGGTATTATCCTTTAAAAATAACAAGTTGGCCACAAATTTTTCACTTCCTTTGTTTAAAGTACGGCCGCTCCAGTTAAAGAACGTTCTATTAAAAAAATTGTTTTTTGCCTCAATAGCAATAACATCTCCAACCCAAATATTGATTATGGAGTCTACTAATATTTCGGCTTCTGTATTTATAGCGCTGTTCACGATAACAGAATCATTCACTTGATTAACAAACACAAATGATTGTTTGTTTTTTGACTCTATTTTTGAATCAGATTTAATCGAGGTTTTACTTTTTGAAGTGATCCATCCTGCTTTACCTGATATTAATTTATAACCATCAAATTCATATTTTCCAATGGCTGAAATACCTTTTCGTTTAATTTTTATTGGAGTACTGTTAGCTTTAAGAACGCTGTCAATATTTAAGTTGTTTTGAGAAGAAGCAAAATGGCTGTTAAGAACTATGAAAAAACAACAGATAGATAATAAAAAATTAACTGACTTCATTTTAAGTTTTTTCAGAGTTAAAGCTATATAGTAAATTTATATAAAAAATGCAAAGCAAATTTAAAAACCAGCGAAATACAATTAATTTCGTCAAATGCGATTTGGTGGTCGTCAAACACTTAAATATCAATAAAATCTAATACTAATTATGTGTATTTCATTTCATCAATGGAATATTTCCCTGCTCCTGTAAGGAAAATAACAATAAAAGCAATTAGGAATAATAGGGCATGTTCCTTAGTGGCCAAATCATCTTTTGCATGGATAACAAACGCTGCAACGGCCATGGTGATTGCCGAGGGAATTGCGGCCCATTTGGTTTTAAAACCAATGATGATAAACATTGGTGCAACCACTTCTCCAATAAGGGTGAGAATCAATGAGGCCGTGTCTCCAAGGCCAATTGGATTCGCCAATTTTATAGGACTTTCAAATAGATATTCAAATTTTGGAATATCATGAAGTTAGCAAAAAGACAACAACCAAAACACTTAGCAACGGGTGTTTCATGTCTTGAATCGGGTTTTTACCGTTACATATTTCTTCACGAAAGTATATTCTAAAATAGAAGATTTTAAGAATTTTGGCTTTAGACAATTCACAGAGCTAAAAAATAATGTATTTTTAGATATAAATAACTAATGATGAAACCTATTGTAAAGACACCACTAAAAATCAAAAACATGAAGCTCTTGCGTTTTGGTCGTGATTTTAAACCAGACGAAGAGGTTATTTTAAGGGATTACCTCGCCATAGAACGCACCCGTTTAGCCAATGAACGCACCCTGTTATCATACATTAGATCTTCATTATACCTCCTTTTGGGTAGCATTGCATTTTTTCAGCTAAAGGATTTTCCTAATTTTAAATACCTAGCGCTTATATCCTTAGTGTTCAGTGCTATTTTTTTCGTCATAGGTGTGTACCGATTTACTTTACTTAAAAAAAGCCTTAAACGCTTGTATCATATTTTCGAAGAAAAAGAAAATAACAATCGCTAAGCAATTACGTTTTTTGGATGGATCTATTTATAACATTTGCCATAATTATTGTTGGGGTATTCCTTTTTGTTAAGGACTATTTTTCTATTGACACCACATCAATCCTTATCATGGCACTGTTTATTGTTGCCGGGGTGCTAAGTCCAGAAGAGGGTTTTTCGGGTTTTAACCATCCCGCCACCTTAACTTTGGGCTGTATCTTTGTTATTAGTGGTGGTATTTTTAGATCGGGAATTTTAAATGGCTTGAGCCACAAAATTATCAGATTGGCAAAAATACACTACAGCATAGCCTTGGTAGTGTTTTGCATAATTTCTGGGGTGTTTTCTGCATTTATAAATGATACCGCAGTTGTTGCCCTATTGTTGCCCATTGCCTTAACAGTTTGCAGGGAAACCAAAATCAGCCCGGGCATGTTGTTGATGCCTATTTCGTTTTCCGCATTGTTTGGAGGTACCTGCACCATTATTGGAACCTCAACAAACATATTGGTAAGTAGTTATGCAGAAAAGTATGGCGTAGAACCATTTGGTATGTTTGAGTTTAGTAATGCTGCTCTATGTCTTTTGGTGGTTGGATTTGCCTATATTTTTCTGGTAGGGCCTTTACTGCTTCCAAGGCAGAAGAATGATGAGGACGAACTCACTAAAAAAGCAGAGCAGTATATTACCGAGCTTTATATAGAACACGATTGCTTCGATATAAACGTGGTTCTAGAAAAATCCAAACTGGTAAAAGAATTTGATGCAAATATCCTTTCCATTTTGCGCCAAGATATTCTAATTTATGAATTTAACAAAGAAACCAAAATACTGGAAGGTGACATCTTGAAGGTGTTGGTATTGCCGCAAACCCTAACAAGATTATTGGATGTAAAAGGTTACACCATTAAAGGCGACAAACGTATGAAAAAAGCGGAGGAAGTGAGTAAAAACCACAGCATTTACGAAGCCATCATACCTTTTGGCTCTGGACTTTCAAACAGTTCATTAAAATCAATCAATTTTAGAAGACAATACAATGCCACTATTATCGCCATTAGACAACGCGGGGAGATTGTTTTTGACAAACTATCGCAAATTAAATTAAAGGAAGGCGATATGCTATTGATTTTGAGCCAACAGGAAGAAATCAACAATTTGGAGTCCCAAAACCTAATCGTTGAACTCTCTGAATACGTAAAGAAAAAAACCAATTACAAAAAAGCCATTCCGGCGGTATTGATTGGCATTGGTGTAGTTTTGGCAGCATCCTTAAATTTAACTTCCATTTTAATAAGTGCCATGGTTGGTGCGTTGCTTATGGTTGTAACTGGTATATTGAAGCCTATGGAAGCCTACAAATCGGTAGAGTGGAAAGTGATTTTCATGATGGCAGGCGTACTCTCCATGGGAACCGCACTTGAAAAAACAGGAGGTGCCACACTAATTGCACGCTACATACAGGAAACCATTGGTCAATATAATGCCCATATTACCCTGAGCCTTTTGTATTTGGCAACGTTTATCTCCACAAACCTTATTTCCAGTAAAGCTACGGCAGCATTGATGACACCAATAGTTATTACTTTATCGCATGCCATGCAAATAAGTGAGCGCCCATTCTTGATTGCTGTTATGTTTGCTTGTTCATTAACATTCATGACCCCCATGAGCTACCCCACAAACACTATGGTCTATGCCCCAGGTAATTATACGTTTAATGACTTTTTAAAAATGGGAACACCATTGAATATTTTAATATGGATTTCGGCAACTTTTGTGATTCCCTATTTTTTCCCTTTTTAACCCAAATATAAAACCCACAGGCATGAATTTGCACGGTCGTTATTTACTCCTTTTGGTTTTTCTATTTAAACCGAAATTGTTTATTTACCTATGTACCACTTAAAAAAGCAACCTATGATATATTCAATGACGGGGTATGGTAAATCTGTTTTACAATTACCAACAAAAAAGATAACCATCGAAATAAAATCGCTCAATAGCAAAAGCCTCGATTTGAATACCTAAATGCCTTCAGTTTACCGAGAAAAAGAACTAGACATCAGAAAACTAATTGCCTAAAATTGGAACTTGGATTTGATCCAAATCCTTAATACTTATATAATTGACTTCTGGCCTTATCTTAAAGCTTTCGGAGACTTTCAATGTTGTAAAAGCTCCAATGTAAAAGCCAGTTTCGTTTTCACTTAAATTGTAGCCCTCAAATTTTGCCTTTGCCGTGGCAAAATCTGCACCAGCCCGAATACCAAAATTTTGTGCACTAGCACCTATAACGAATGTAAGGGTTACAAATAATAAAATAAATTTTTTCATAATTGTTAAGTTTTAAGTTAAAAGTTGATTTAAAAATTGATACTATCAAATCAAACTTAAAATCGGTTAGAAAAGAACAAATTTCGTCAAACGTGATTTGGTGGTCGTCAAACACTTAAAAATCAATAAAATCTAACACTAATTATGTGTATATCATTTCATCAATGGAATATTTCCCTGCTCCAGTAAGGAAAATAACAATAAAAGCAATTAGGAATAATAGGGCATGTTCCTTAGTGGCCAAATCATCCTTTGCATGAACAACAAAAGCTGCAACGGCCATGGTGATGGCTGACGGAATTGCGGCCCATTTGGTTTTAAAACCAAGGATAATGAATATGGGAGCAACCACTTCTCCAATAAGCGTAAGGATTAATGAGGCTGTATCTCCTATACCAATTGGATTCGCAAATTTTATTGGACTTTCAAATAGATAATTGAATTTTGGAATACCATGGGTCATTAAGAAACCTCCGAAACCAATGCGAAGAATGAGTAAAGCTAGATTGTTAAAGTTGTTTTTCATGTTTTTTATATTTAGGGTTATTTGCCACACTTCGACAGGCTCAGTGTGACAAAATGTTTAATTTCCTTTTAGCAAATTTACACTAACTGTTGCTAATTTGCTATCTGGAAATTTTGAAAAATGACGTGAATCAGGATGCAAACCCGCCGCTTTAGCAATGCTGTTAAATACCTCCACTTCTATAATATATTGATCACTGTAACCATGGGTTGCATCATATGCTGTTGCAGCGGTTTTTCCGAGATGTAGCGCGACCAATTTAGAATCAATCGTATGTAATTCTATGATCAATAGTCCAAAACGCTCTACATAAGGTTTCCATTTTATGAAGTGTTGGAACAGTGAATCTTCCACTAAATTATTACTAATGCGTTGCCCTTGAAAGGCATAGGCTCCTGAAGATGCACTGATGCGATTGCTGATTTTTTTTGGAGATTCCCAAATACGGTTATGGTCCAAAAAAGTGCGTACGTTCAATAAATCTTTTAAATCGATATTGTAGTCTTCTTTTAGGTCCTTGGCCAACAGATCGGGTCTGCCAATATCACCCCAAATCACTTTTGCCCAAATGTCGGCTTTGATTAAATTAGCTCTTGTAACT
Organism: Flavobacteriaceae bacterium; assembly: GCA_037969605.1. Taxonomy (GTDB): domain Bacteria; phylum Bacteroidota; class Bacteroidia; order Flavobacteriales; family Flavobacteriaceae; genus Geojedonia. The sequence goes on along the minus strand of JBBKXS010000195.1, from coordinate 5,425 downwards.
TTAAGTGCAGCTTGATTAAAATCGGCTCCTACAAGAAGTAGGGGATGTTCGTCAAGTAATTTTCCCCTTAGTGTTTTGTATTCTATGACGTCAAAAATATGCTGAATAAATGCACCATTGCCACAACCCATATCCAAAATGCCTTTGGGCTGTTCATCAATGGGTTTGTTAAAGAGCTGAATAATGATGTCATCAATAACCCTAAAATAAGTGGAATGGGCACCACCGCTGCCCCAAACGTTCATTTCCCTGTCCACATGTTTTTCAGGTTCATCAGGTGAATTCGTTTTTAAAATTAATGGATTACCAAAAAGTAACTCGTCCAACATGACAAAAGTTGGCAAATAAGAAACTGTTACACCGTAAGCACTGGCATGCTTTGCAAAAAACAAGCCCTCATCAGTAAATTGATAGGTGTTTTTCTTTTTGGTGAACCAGCCCAAGTAGGATAAAAAATCGAGTATTTTTTTAAAACTTTCAGGATCACTATGGAATTCTTCGGCCGTAAAAGAGGCTTCCATGAAATATTTATGAAACAAACCATTGACGCCCAAAAGCACAATAATTGGAGCTATCATAAGCCCTTCAATATGTTTTAAGATTTGATGCTCTATAGAATTTTCTTGTATATTTTGTAAACCAAAATGGTTTTCATAGGTCTTAAAAATGCGATCCAATGCAATAAACGCATCTGAACCTATGCGTTCTTTGGGAAATTTAACAGAATAGTTAAGAAGCTTAACGGCTTCTTCATATAAAGGAACCAACCCAAAAGCTTTTTTGGTGTTTTCATTGATGTCATAACAAATGTTATCTTTTTCATTATCCAGATGCTGGGTCAACCAACCTTGGGAACATAAGATGCGAAGCCCAACATTAAGATAACCTTCATTGGCTTTAAATTTTCTAGTAAGTTTAGATAATTTGACCTTTTCATTTTCAAGAATATAATCTAAAACCCCTTTTTTGTGAAGTGAAAATGCAGTGGTTGCGGTTGCAATGCCATCCAAATGCCTAAAAATAGTGCCTCGTAAGTGTTCTTTATCCAATTTTGTTAGCATAGCTTATTAGTTAGGATATAAATATAAGAGTCTTGTAATTCAACATAATATTTAGTATGGCATTTTTACGACTCTTACTTTTTCAATACCCTTATATATAATTCAACAAAAAACAGATGAACCAAAAAAGCGATCAAAAAAGACTTTCCAAAAGCACTCTGTAGTGTTTCGTTGCCAAAGGCAGTAAAAAGAGCAATCGTACCCCTTATGGTTGATACCGCAATAGCTACGAAATATATTCGAATGACCCAATTTTGGTGCTCTTTTATTTTTTTGTTTCGTGCTGAAATAAATGCTTTATAAACGCAATACAACAAGAAAGAGCCAAATACTAGGGTTACAATGCTTTCCAACCAGTTTCCATATGGCATAAATAAGGCTAGTATAATTGCAGTTATAAATATCACGGTGCTCAGCCCTAAAAAAATTTTACCTATGAACCGATGTACCTTATAGTTCCTTTTTCTCAAATATGGAATGAACTGATAGCCTCCCAATGCCAAAAAAAGTAATCCCGGAATAATATGTAAATAACCAAGAAAGACATGATCTTTATAAAAGAACTCAATGCTGTCTTCTGGAAATAGGGTTGGATTTTCAGTTAGTGCATGAAATTTAATTAATTTATCCACAGAAGCCCAAACTAATATAAGAACAATTAAGATACTGAGTATAATAAAAAAGTAACGTAAAATTGCTTTCATATTTATTTTTAAGGATACTTTTTGATTTATTTGTTGCGTATTGACTTTAAAAAATCATTAAAAAAAGGCAAATAAATTATTATAGGTATAAAGATAAAAAATTCCGAAAGTATATTCTACCTCAATTTTGGGTAATCCTCTGGACTTACTTCATGCATGACCTGATATACAGCTTCAAAAATATCTTCGAGTGAAGGTTTTGAAAAATAATCACCATCGGTTCCATAAGCAGGTCTGTGCGCCCTTGAAGTCAAAGTTCTCGGTTGGCTGTCCAAATAGAGATAAGCATTTTGAATATTTAAAATCTCATTCAAAATATAGGCCGAGGCACCACCTGGTACATCTTCATCAATGACCATAAAACGGTTAGTTTTTTGAATGCTTTTTAAAATATCATGATCGATATCTAAGGGTAACAAGGATTGAACATCAATAACTTCAGCGTCAATACCAACTTCTAGCAATTCTTTGGCTGCTTTTTCAACCATATTAAGCGTGGAACCGTAAGAAATCAAGGTAATATCGCTACCTTCCTTAACCGTTTCGACAACACCAATTGGTGTTTTAAACTCCCCTAAATTGGATGGCATTTTTTCCTTTAGGCGATAACCATTCAAGCATTCAACAATTAGTGCTGGATCATCACCTTCAAGCAAGGTATTGTAGAATCCAGCAGCTTTGGTCATGTTTCTAGGAACCAGAACATAAATTCCACGAACCAAATTTAAGATGCCTCCCAGTTGAGAACCTGAATGCCAAATCCCTTCCAACCGGTGTCCACGAGTTCTGATAATTAAAGGAGCCTTTTGTTTTCCAAGAGTTCTGTATTGAAGCGTGGCCAAATCATCACTTATAATTTGAAGCGCATACATTACATAATCCAGATACTGGATTTCAGCAATTGGGCGTAAACCCCGCATTGCCAAACCTATACCTTGGCCTACAATTGTAGCTTCTCTAATCCCGGTATCGGCGATTCGCATTTCGCCATATTTTTCCTGTAAGCCTTCAAGACCTTGGTTAACATCTCCAATAGCTCCAGAATCTTCACCGAAAATTAAAGCTTCAGGATACTTGCTGAAAATAGCATTAAAATTATCGCGCAATAAGAGTCTGCCATCCACATCTTTGGAATCGTCATAAATCGGTAAAACTTCTTTAATATGTATGGCTGATAAATTGGATTCACTATGCAAATGTGAACTATATTTTGGTTGAATATCTTCAAAGTAATGATTAATCCAATCTAGTAAAGCTTCCTTGGGTTGTGAAGATTCCGAAATTACATAACGCAACGCTTTTCTCGCAGCAGAAATTACCTCTTTTCTAATGGGTTCATTTACCGATTTTAAATCACTAATAATTTTGTCGATAAACACCTGATTGGGACTTGTAACTGCAAGTGCTTTGAGTAAAATAATGGCTTCTTGTTGTTCCTTTTTTATGGGTTTCAAATAGGCTTCCCAAGCGGTTTTTCTACCTTGACGAACTTCTATTTTACTATTTTTTTCCAAAGTGTCCAAATCATCTGAAGTAGCGATATTATTGGCAATCATCCACTCTCTCATTTTGGCATTACAGTCGTATTCATCTTCCCAAGCCAAACGTTCATTGGTTTTATAACGTTCATGGGAACCTGATGTGGAATGGCCTTGAGGCTGTGTTAATTCTACCACATGAATCATGACAGGGACGTGCTCTTCTCTTGCAATTTTTTCAGCTTTTTGATATGTTTCAACTAAGCTTACATAATCCCATCCATTAACTTTAAAAATTTCGTAACCATTTCCGTTTTCATCACGTTGAAAACCTTTTAAAACTTCAGAAATATCTTCTTTGGTAGTTTGGTGCTTTGCATGAACGGAAATACCATATTCATCATCCCAAATACTAATAACCATGGGTACCTGCAATACCCCGGCAGCGTTAATGGTTTCGAAAAAAACACCCTCACTAGTACTGGCATTTCCTATGGTTCCCCAAGCTATTTCATTCCCTTTTACAGAAAACTTTGTGGAATCTATACCCTTAACTTTACGATATATTTTTGAGGCTTGAGCCAAACCTAACAAACGGGGCATTTGTGCGGCAGTAGGAGAAACATCAGCACTGGAATTATATTGTAGCGTCAAATCTTTCCAATGACCATCTTCGTCTAGGCTATGCGTACCAAAATGTCCACCCATTTGGCGGCCAGCCGACATGGGGTCAGCTTCAATACTTGTATGTGCATATAGACCCGCAAAAAACTGTTCGATCGAAAGCTCCCCTAACAACATCATAAAGGTTTGGTCCCTGTAATACCCAGATCGGAAATCACCTTTTTTAAATACCTTGGCCCAAGCCAATTGAGGCACTTCTTTACCATCTCCAAAAATTCCGAATTTTGCCTTTCCTGTAAGGACTTCCCTGCGACCAAGTATACTGCATTCCCTGCTAACAACTGCCACCTTGTAATCATTGATGACTTCAGTTTTAAAGTCTTCAAAAGTGATTGCTTTGGTAGTATTGGAATTTGTCTGCATTAGGAAATCGTTTCTAAACGGCAAATTTAACTAATCTTTCTATGTTTTACAACGTTGAATACTGTTATAATATTAATAATCTGTCAAGAAAAGGTCAATTTTATTGATATATTTTCATCAAAACTCGAATATTCAAGATTTGATTAAGAATTTTTTAATACCATTTTCTTCTGAAAAGCCCCAATAAGGCCTTGGGATCAGCGGTGAATTTGAAACGGATTTTTTGGTCGTAATGCGGCTGGCCAATTTCCCAACCTAAATTTGAATATATAGGTAAGTAGATTTCAAAATAGTCGGTTACAAGGTCAAAGCGTAAGCCAGAATCATAAACAAAGGCCGGATCGGAATATTTACTTTTTACAAGACCGATATCGCCATAAACTTGAATATATTTCCAAAGCGTCGTACTGGCATTCATTGTGGTTATCCATTGATCGGCAAAAGGGGTATCCAATTTAGACTTGAAGCCTCCTTCAGCAATAATGAGTTGCTGACTAAAGATTCCAGAAGTTTCTGAACGTCCTAAATATTCGTAATCAAATAAATAATCTGTAGGTCTGTCCAAAGCAAAACTAAAATAGTCTGAATCGACTTCAGTTTTATTATATAAAAAAGCGCCCGCAAAAAATCTAAAATTAAATTGTCGATTGCGTTCGGATAGCTTTCGATATTCGTAGTTAAAGGAAATTTTACCAAAAAATTTTGAGAACTGTAAATCGCTATTCCATCTAAAGTAATCTACTAATCCTGGATTGGCATCCAAATATCTGATATTGAACACACCGTAATCGGGTTCTTCAGAAAGCACAATAGTATTATCTTTCTGTGTTCTTGTAATATCTAAATATCTAAAATTTAATGACTGTATTTTATTGGATCTAAAATCCTTGTCGTCCCTGAAATTAAAGGTAAGATTAGGTGATACAATGCTTACATAGGCATCTGTTGCAAATGAAGTATAACTACCCGAAAAACCAGTAATGATATTGTACAAATTTTTATTCTCAATGTCAGTGGTGTAATACACTTGCCCACTTCCTGTAAGCGTATTGGATTTTGTGCCATATTGTGGTGCCAATTGGTAGACAAAGCGTTTGCGAAGTACGGTTTTATTGTACATTTTTGTGCCTAATGT
>JBBKXS010000194.1:0-5636 GCA_037969605.1 Flavobacteriaceae bacterium | reverse complement strand
AGATTGCCCGTAGGCTCATCGGCCAAAATAAGTTTTGGCTTTGAAATAAGTGCCCTAGCAATACCAACCAATTGTTGCTGACCTCCACTAAGTTGAGGCGGAAATAGATCTTTCTTGCCTACAATATTAAAACGGTCCAGCATGTCAGCCACCATAGCTTTTCGTTCAGATGATTTTATATTTTTGTATAATAATGGAGTTTCAATATTTTCATAGACCGTGAGTTCATCTATAAGGTGATACGCTTGAAACACAAACCCAATATATTCTTTATATAAATTTGCTCGATGTTTTTCCTTGAGATCATGAACGGACTCATTCAAGAAATGGTACTCTCCTTCATTAAAACCATCCAACATACCAATAACATTCAATAGGGTTGATTTTCCTGAACCTGAAGGCCCCATAATGGAGATAAATTCACCTTCCTTAACTTCAAGATTGATATCTTTTAATATGAATATCCTTCGACTTCCAGAATTTACCCATTTATAGATGTTTTTTAGTTGTAGTAGCATAGAATTGATTTTATTTTTATAATAATTTTAAAGTTAATATTACTCTGTTCTCAAACTTTTTACCGGATTGGATATAGCTGCTTTGATAGCCTGAAAACTTAAAGTGATTAAGGCAATAACTAATGCCGTTATACCTGTGATTGCAAAAATCCACCAACTTAAATCTATTCTAAACGCAAAATCCTCTAACCATTTGTTCATAAACCACCATGCAATTGGAGTGGCAATTACAAAAGAAACTAATACAAGTTTGATAAAATCTGTAGAAAGCATGGTAACGATATTGGATACTGATGCGCCCAGCACTTTGCGAATGCCAATTTCCTTTCTGCGTTGTTCAGCAATATAAGTTGCCAATCCGAAGAGGCCAAGACAGGCAATGATAACAGCTAGAAAAGTGAAAGTCAATGCTACTTTTCCGACTCGCTGTTCTTGACGGTACATATTGTCAAAGGAATCATCCAAAAAATGATAATTGAAAGGCATACCGGGAGCTATTGCTTTGTATTTGTTTTCAATAACATTTACAAGACCCGAAACATCGGAAGTATTAAAACGATATATGGATGTCCAACTATTATTACCCAAAATCATACTCAAAGGGCCTACATTTTGACGTAAAGATTCATAATTGAAATTTTTTACGACTCCTATAATGGTATAAGGAACAGTTGGTGCATTTGGTCCAAATGTAGTGTACAATTTCTTGCCTATGGGGTTTTCAAAACCAGCTGATTTTACGGCGGCTTCGTTCAAAATCATAGCTAGTGAGTCAGATCCGAACGATCTTGAAAAGTTTCTACCTTCAAGCATTTCCATGCCCATGGTTGGAATGTAATTGTAATCAACATTCCAAAATTGCATATTAAATCCGTTTGATTCTGTCATAACCGTTTCTGATGAAAAAGTGGTGTCAGATCTTGCGGAATCACTCACGGGTAAAAAACCACCAAACGATGCCGATTTGACGTCAGTGAGTTGTTCAATTTCAGATGTCAAAGATTCACGGGCCACGTTAGGCAAACCAGAATTTTCAACAACCAAAACCTGTTCCTTATTGAATCCAACCTGAGAGGATTGGATGTGGTTCAACTGTTTATAAATAACTATAGTCCCAATGATGAGTATAATAGAGGTTGAAAATTGAAACACTACCAAGAAATTTCGCAAATTGTTTTTTTTATGGCCTTTGCTAATGTTTCCTTTTAATACGGTGATGGGTTGAAAAGCAGACAAAAAGAATGCTGGATAGATACCCGCCAATAATCCAACAGCAAATGGTAGTAATAACAATAAAATCAGGTATTGTGATTTAAACAAGGTGGATATTAACATTTCCTTTCCTGCAATACCATTAAACCATCCCAATGTTAAGGCTACAAACCCAATGGCGCAGGCCAACGCAATAAAAGCTATTAAGGTAGATTCGGTAAGAAATTGCCAAATCAGCGATTTTTTTTCGGTACCCAATACTTTTCGTATGCCTACCTCCTTTGCCCTACCTGATGACCGGGCAGTGGTTAAATTCATGAAGTTGATACAAGCAATAAGCAGAATAAAAAGAGCAGCAGCAGAGAAAATATAAACATACTGTATGTTGCCATTCACTCCCAGTTCGACTCCTCTTGATGATTTTAAATGAATATCTGTAAGAGGAATTAGCGAATATTCCAATTTATTTCCGGCCTGCTCGAAATCTTCCATGCTTTTGACTTGAAGGAATTGTGAAGCTTGTGGAAGAACATACTTGCTGATGACTTCAATAAAATTTTTATTAAACGCTCTATAATCAGTTCCAGGTCTTAATACAATGTAAGTATGAAAATTATGGCTGAGGTAGTTTCCTAAATTATAGTTGATGTTAGCCATCGAAAAGAAGAAATCGAAATTAAAATGAGAGTTTTTCGGGACATCCTCAATAACAGCGGTTACTTTATAAAGTGTACTTTTATTATCATCGGTTTCTAAATTTTGCCCAATGGCTTTGTCGGCACTGCCAAAATATCGTTTGGCAGCAGATTCCGTGATGACTACGGTATTGGGTTCAGTTAAAGCTGTTTTGGTATTGCCCAGGATAACTGGAAGAGTAAAAACATTGAACAAGGTTGAATCTACATGGGTTACCTTTGTTTCGTTGATAAACTCATCACCTTTTTTAATCAGTTTCGACCCACTGGAGCTATAAAATCGAACAGACTCTTCAACTTCTGGATAGTCCTGTTTTAAAGTTTCTCCCATGGGATCTGCACTTACAGCCATAATAAGGTCTGTACCACCGAATCTAATATCGGAGTTTATGCGATAAATTCGATCTGCCTTTTCATTATAGCGATCATAACTCAATTCATCCGAGACATACATTGCAATAACTATAAAGCAACCTAGTCCCAAGGCAAGACCTATCACATTTATGGCTGTGAAACCTTTGTGTTTCCAAAGATTTCTAAAGGCTATTTTAAAATAATTTTTGATCATGATTTTGATTTTTTGACCACGCCTTTTGCGTGGCAGGTTGATGATGTTTATTCCGTTCTTAAACTGTTCACTGGATTTGAGCTGGCAACCTTTATGGCCTGAATACCGATGGTGATGAGCGCAATTAACATGGCAGATATAGCAGCCAAGGCAAAAACCCACCATTGTATATCTATGCGATATGTAAAATCTTTTAACCAATCGCTCATAAACCACCATGCTAATGGAAAAGCGATTATGGAAGCAATAAGGATCGGTACGGCAAAATCGAAAGAAATTAGTTTTACAATACTAATGACCTTGGCTCCAAGCACTTTTCTAATCCCTATTTCCTTTTTTCTGCGGGAAAGAATAAGTGTAACCAGCCCAAATAATCCCATGGTTGCAATAAAGATTGATAAACCAGAAGCGATTTTTACTATTGTACTTGTTCTAGCTTCGGCTTTATATTGCGCTTCAATTGAAGCATCAAGGAATGTGTTGACAAAATCTTGATTAGGTGCAACTTGTTTCCATGCGTCTTCTAGAATCTTGACGTTGTCTGAAAGATTTCCTGCCTTCATACGTACCGAAATTCTGGGTTGTGGCGAAAATGCCATACCAATATTCTCTGTTCTACTAAATACAGAATCTGACTTCATGGTCATAAGAAGTGGTGATACCGGTGTATGAAGTGACTGAAAATTGAAATCTTGTACAACGCCTATAATCTCTTGTTGAAAAGGACCTGGTAGTTTTTTCCCAATAGGCTCGCTCAATCCAAAGAGTTCTACAAATGCTTCGTTAACAACCGCGCCATTGGTAATATCAGAAGTTATTGAAGCGTCAAAAGCTCGTCCTTCCTTAACTTTAATATCCATCGCCTCAATAAAATTGGCATCTACTGAATTGTACTGAAAGCTCCTGTAAGCTTTCATTTCGTTTGTAAAGCCTAGGGTTATCCAAGGGGATTCAGCGAAACTGTATAACGATACGGTGGCTTGTGAAACTTCTGGATGATTTAGCAGTTCAGTTCTATATCGTTCTGCTAATACTGTACCATCTCTTCTATTTAAATTGGTAGAAACAACGATGACCTGCTCTTTGTCGTAGCCTAAATCCTTATTTTTAAAATAATCAATTTGTTGACCGATTACAATGGTGCAAATGATCATTGCTATTGAAGCAGCAAACTGACCTATGACCAAGCCTTGACGCAAAAGACCAGAACCTTTTTTTGACGATAGTTTACCCTTCAAAACGACCACGGGATTAAATTTAGACAGAAAAATGGCCGGGTAGAATCCTGAAATAAAGGCAATAATAATAATCAAAAGCAAACAAAAAACAATAAAGGAAATGTCTAATGTAAATGCCAACTCGCGGTTGATAATAGTATTAAATGGATTTAGTAACGCTAATGAAAAACCTAAGCCCAAAATCATTGATACGCTGGTAACAATAAGGGCCTCGCCCATAAATTGATAAATAAGCTGGTGTTTTTCTGCGCCCATCACTTTACGTACTCCGACCTCTCTTGCCCGGCTACTTGAGTGTCCTATAGCTAAAATCACAAAGTTGGCACAAGCCACCAAAAGAATTAAAATGCCAATGGTTGCTAAAATATAGGAGTACTTAGGGTTACTAATAGGTTGTATCCCTTGAGGCAAACTATTGTTAAGATGAATATCGGTAATGGGTTGTAAATAGACCTCAAAACCACCAGGCTCATAATCCTCGCCCAGAGCTTGTTTCATCATGTCGGGAAATTTTGGATATAATTGCTCTGGTACTGTGCCTTCCGGCAACATGACATAGGTTTCCCCGAATACATTAAACCAGCTTTTTTGCAAACCCTCGCTAAACAATTTACCCGCGTTAGCAAAGGATATTAACATATTATATTGAATACTTGAAGGCTCCGGAGCGTCTTCAACAATTCCTGTTACAATAAATTGTTCTTTGTCATTGCCCAATTGCATCTCTAGATATTGCCCAACTGCCGATACATTACCAAAGTATTTTTTAGCAGTTGTTTTTGACAAAATAACCGTATTGGTCTGCGGAAATGGATTTGCTCTATTCCCATCAAGGAGTTTAAAATCGAAAAGCTTAAAAAAGCTAGTATCAACCATCAAGGCCTGATCGGTAAAATCCTTTTGACTATAGGTTACAGTTGGATTAACACTTAAAACCCTACACATTCCCTCAACTTCAGGGATATTGGCTTTAAGTGTCGGTCCCATAATTATAGGGGTTATGGTATTTATAAAGTTCTGGTCCTCATACTTTTCATCTTGCCAAACCCTATAAATTCGATCTTTATTAGTATGAAATTTATCATAACTCCACTCGCTATTAACAAAAAGCATAATTAAAATGCAACACATAATACCTACTCCCAAACCCAATATTTTAATGGCGGTATAGCCTTTATTGTGAAGTAAATTCCGGAAGGCTATTTTGAAATAATTTTGGAACATAACTATTCGGTTTATTGATTGATTTTATCTTGTGATATTAGAACATTCTCGGTCACTTTTTGTCCGTCCAACATCCGTATAATTCGGTGACTGTACTTGGCATCGTGCTCGCTGTGTGTTACCATGATAATGGTTGTTCCGGCTTCATTGAGTTCAGTCAAAAGATCCATAACTTCGTTAC
>JBBKXS010000193.1:0-6835 GCA_037969605.1 Flavobacteriaceae bacterium | reverse complement strand
CCATAACGTGATGAAAAATATTAGATCTCAATTGGGAAAATCACGATAAGATAACTAACCTATCATGAAATTATTTCGAAAAATTAGATATGAATTAATGGGGGAAAATAAAACAGGAAAGTACCTAAAATACGCTATAGGTGAAATTGTACTTGTGGTCATTGGAATTTTAATTGCTTTACAGGTTAATAATTGGAATGAAAATCGTAAAAATCATACCAAAGGTTTTCTTTTTTTACAAAGCCTATCTCATGATTTAGAGAATGATTCAGCTCAAATGGATAGTATTTACAGATTCAGGACCGATCTTCAAGAAGTCTATAATCTATTAATAGCTAAAACCGAAAACGTAACCGAAGAAAATAAACATCATATAGATTCCTTATATTCATTAACTCAAGGAAGGAACCCTACATTTTTTCCGACGGTTGGGGCCTATAATAGTGCAACAAATACCGGGACTTTTGAAAATTTGACCAACGAAAATCTTAAAAAGGTCATAAGAAGCCTTTATGAACGCTATTACAAACGCATTTTATACAATGGGGAAATACTTGATAACAGAGTCGAAAAAGTATCTTGGGAGCGAAGACTGTTTTTTAGTAAAATAAATTCAAAAATAATATCTATTGAAGCTTTAAAAGATAGAGAATTTGTAGCACAACTAGAGTATTTGCAAACCACTAATTTTCTTTACAAAGAGCTGTTGGAAGAGTGCAAAATAGAAATTGCAAAAATTCAAAATCTTATGAGTACAGAGTTAAATGATTAAAAATGATAAAGTTCTTCAGAAAAATACGGTACAATCTTAAGGAAGGCAAAACTGTAAACTACCTAAAATATGCCATTGGCGAAATTGTACTTGTGGTCATTGGCATCCTCATTGCTTTGAGTATTAATAATTGGAATGAAGGAAGAAAAGACTTAGTTAAAAGCTATGAAATACTTCGAGAGATAAAAGAGAATATCCAATTCAACACAAAGCAGTTCGAAGCTGAAATAAAGGAAGAGCAAAGTGTTATCAATTCAATCGACATAGTATTTGAAAATATCACTATTCATCAGAAATATAACGATTCACTGGACTTCCATATAGTTTATACTTTCTATTGGCCTGCGTCATCCAGAAAATCTTCAGGTTACGAGTCTTTAAAATCGTAAGGGGTAGAATTAATTAAAACTATTGGACTAAGACAAGCAATCATGGATTTATACGAAAAGACTTATAACGAAATTTCGGAAATCACCAGAATTTCTGAGGACAATTCCCAGTCAACTTTAGTCCCACTTTTTACAGAATTATTTCTTATGCATCCATCCATTCCCAATCAACCCTTTGAAGAATTAGGGGCAACCCCTTTTGATTATGAAAAATTAATACAATCACAAAAATATAAAGGCGCATTAAGATTTTGGCGTCATTCAAGGACTGTTGCCATTGAATTACGACAGAATGCTATTCATAAAAATAATGAATTGATCGATGCTATTGATAAAGAGTTGAAAGAAAATAACGAAAAGCAATAACGTACAAAAGGACTAATACCATCCTCGCCAACATTAATTACTTAAAGCATGTCCTTTAATACCAACCAAGTATTTTCCGCCACTATTTTTTGTCCTTTCACCGTTGGGTGAATGCCATCTTGCTGGTTCAACTCTGGTATCCCTGCAACATTTTCAAGTAAAAAAGGAATAAGTTTGAGATCGTTTTCAATAGCTAGTTCAGTAAAAATATTTTTAAATTCTGTAGTATAGTCTATTCCCATGTTTGGAGGAATCTGCATACCGGCCAAAACAATTTGTGTATCAGAATTATGTTCTCTAACAATATCTATTATACCCTGAAGGTTGTTTCTGGTTTCACTAATGGGTATACCTCGCAAACCATCATTGGCGCCAAGTTCCAAAATAAAAATATCAATCTTTTGATTGAGTACCCAACCTACTCTGTTTTTACCACTTGCTGTTGTTTCGCCACTTAACCCAGCATTTATAACCTGATAAGACAGGCCCAACGAATCTAATTTGTCCTGTATCACGGCAGGAAAGGCTTCATCTATCTTTAAGCCCATACCTGCAGTTATACTGTTTCCAAAACATAAAATAACCTTATCTTTAGACCTTATAGTTTCCAAGCTATCGCTGACCTCGATGTTATTGGCCGAATTTGTCGTCTTTTTATTGTTGGTTTCTCCACAGGAGGTAATCACGACCAGCAACAAAAAATAACAAAACATAAACAGGATTCTCATAGCCTTGGAATTTATTTTAAAATCATTTTTTTAATTTGTTGTACTTATAAAAAATTCATGGCAAAGATATTAAACGTTAAGAACTTGGAGAAAAGTTATTTCAGTGGTTCAAAAAAACTAACTATTCTCAAAAATATAAGTTTTTCAGTTGAAGCACAGGATACCTTTGCTATTGTGGGTCCATCAGGGAGTGGAAAAACCACCATACTAGGATTATGTGCGGGTCTGGACCAACCCGATTCAGGTGCTGTAGAACTTTGCAGCATAGAAATGGGCAAGCTAAGTGAAGATGAACGCGCCCAACTTCGCAACCAAAAGGTAGGTTTTATTTTTCAAGACTTTCAACTGTTGCCAACCCTTACCGCTTTAGAGAATGTTGCCGTTCCACTTGAGCTGCAAGGTGACAAACAGGCCATCAAAAAAGCTATAGAACTTTTGGAAAAAGTAGGACTTGCAGACCGTTTGCACCATTATCCTTCGCAGTTATCGGGAGGGGAGCAACAACGGGTGGCACTGGCAAGGGCATTTTCCAATAATCCAACCATACTATTTGCAGATGAGCCAACGGGGAATCTCGATGCAGAAACTGGTGAAAAGGTAATACAGTTACTTTTCGACCTTAATAAAGAATTAGGCACTACCCTTGTAATAGTAACTCACAATATAGAACTGGCACAAAGAACCAATCACATTCTTAAACTTAAGGGTGGAAGTATTATTGAAAACACAAAATTGGTTTAATGAAACAAAACACAAATATTTCGAAAGCTGGTTTGGGTTGGCTGTTAAAAATGGCATTACGTGATGGTAAAGCCAGCTGGAAAAAATTAACACTTTTTATGGCCTCTATTATTTTAGGTATAGCCGCCGTTGTTTCGATACAATCTTTTAGCGACAACTTAAAGCGCAATATTGCCTTACAGTCCAAATCTTTAATGGGAAGTGATTTTAAAATTGATAGCAATAAGGCTCCCAACGAGACCGTGATTACAATTATGGATTCTTTAGGAGGAGTCGATGCTCGTGAAATTAGTTTTATTTCTATGGTGGTTTTTCCCAATCATGATGGATCCAAATTAGTAAGGGTTCGAGGCATTGAAGGCAATTTTCCTTTTTATGGTAAAATGGAAACTGTACCGGTTACGGCAGCAACAAACTACCAAATACGGGGAACAGCTTTGGTAGACGCCACTTTAATGTTACAATTTGGTCTGAAAGTGGGAGATAGTATAAAAATAGGGAACACTGCGCTCCCAATTGGTGGTGCTTTAAAATCAGTACCAGGTAGTAGTTCCATATTTAGTACGATGGCTCCACCGGTAGTTATTCCTTATAACTTTATTGAGCCTACGGGACTGGTACAAACTGGAAGTCGATTGGATTACGAATTTTATTTTGTTGCCAAACCCGAAACAAACCTTAACCTGCTTAACAAAGCGATAGGCAAACGACTGGATATAGAAGAAGTCGATTTGGACATTCATACTACTACCAGTGAAAGGTTGGGAAGACGATACGACAACTTTGGTAAGTTTCTTAATCTCGTAGCTTTTATAGCCTTACTGTTGGGCTGTGTGGGTATTGCCAGTGCCGTTCATATTTATATCAAAGAAAAATTACGATCTGTTGCCATTTTAAAATGCATTGGTGCCACCAAAAAACAAACCTTTTTAATTTTCCTCATCCAAATAGCTTTCGTAGGCTTATTAAGTGGCATTATTGGCACCATAGCAGGCCTATTTCTGCAACAGGTGTTTCCGATGTTTTTCCAAGACCTATTGCCCGTTGAGGTTCAAATAACGCTAGCCCCTCAAGCCATTTACATGGGAATATTACTTGGCCTTTTTATGTCTGTTTTGTTTGCCTTGTATCCGTTAATTGGCACTATTTATACCTCACCCTTACAGGCACTTCGCATTCAACAAGATAACAATTCTAAATCTACAAAAGCTGGATTATTGGTGTTGGCTATTATATTTGGTTTTATTTTTGTGTTTGCCTACTGGTTATTAAAAGACCTTATCTATTCCCTAGTTTTTCTAATCGGAATAATCATTACTTTTTCTATTTTAGGGGGTATTGCTCATGGTTTTATGAAAGCCATCAAAAAATATTTTCCGCATTCCTGGGGATTTGTAGCACGCACAAGCTTACTCAATTTATACCGCCCACAAAATCAAACTCTAATATTGGTGATTACTATAGGTGTAGGTGCATTTTTAATAAGTACTCTTTTTTTTAGTAAAAACCTTTTGTTGGCACAAGCCACTATTGAATCTAAAACCAATAGTGCCAATATGATTTTGCTTGATATTCAAAATGAACAAACGGAACAAGTTGCAACTACTATTACCAATAATGCCCAAAAAGTCATAGACGATATTCCAATTGTAACCATGCGCATTAACAGTATAAAAGGGAAGACCATAAACCAAATACGTGCAGATTCGACGTCTACATTAAGACGATGGGTGCTAAACCATGAATTTAGGGCTACCTATCGTGATTCCCTCATTACATCTGAAACTTTAAAATTGGGTAAATTTACTCCTAAGGTCACCAATACCGATTTGGTTCCCATTTCGATAAGCGATAATCTAGCCGAAGATGCCGAATTAAATTTAGGTGATAAAATTACATTCAATGTACAAGGTGTTTTAATCAATACCGAGGTAGGCAGTATCAGATTAGTAGACTGGAGCCGTATGCAACCGAATTTTACAGTGCTGTTTCCTGCAGGAGTATTGGAAACTGCACCACAGTTTAGGGTACTTACAACCCATGTCCCAAATGAAAAGGCATCAGCGGTTTTGCAACAGGAATTGGTAAATAAGTTTCCCAATGTTTCTATTTTAGACCTGCGGCAAATATTAAATGTGGTTGAAAAATTACTAGATAAAATTGGTTGGATTATCAACTTTATGGCGTTTTTTAGCATTCTCACTGGTATTATTGTACTCATGGGTGCCGTACGTACTAGCAAACACCAACGGATTAAAGAGAGTGTACTGCTACGAACTCTTGGAGCCAAAAGTCATCAAATACTTAAAATAATGGCCTTAGAATACACCTATTTGGGTGTTATTGGTAGTTTAACAGGTGTTTTACTCTCCTTGGTTGGCAGCCAGTTATTGGCACTATGGATTTTTGAAACACCCTTCACTCCTTCAATAATTCCATTTGTTGTAATATTTCCTTGTATAGCACTTTTAGTCCTTGCAATTGGTATGGCAAATAGTAGGAGCGTTATTAAAAACTCTCCGTTAGAGGTATTGAGAAAAGAAAATAGCTAAATTGCAATTACTATGGCAATGTTCAATCCTTTAAGACCATGATTAAATTTTTCAAAAACACCCGCATAACATTGTTGGCAGAAGGCAAAACTTCCAAATATTTTAAATATGCCATAGGTGAAATTGTGCTTGTGGTCATAGGTATTTTGATTGCGCTTCAAATCAATAACTGGAACGAACAGCGACAAGAAAACATTAAAGAAAAGCAGATTGTAAAATCTCTTTACGACGAATTTGCGGAAAATTCCGATTACATTGAGGAACGGTTGCAACATCTTTCGTATTTAAGTGAAAAAAGCAGTAAACGGTTGTTGGCGCTCTGTATTGAAAACCATACCGACATTTCTGAAGATAGTCTCGTCACCCTCTTATATAATACCTTTCTTGCAATTCCTTCATATGCTCCAAAAGTATCTACTTTTAAACGAATTATTAACAACGAAGAGTATAACTTGATACAACATGACTCCTTAAAAGCGTTAATGAACCAATACCAACCCATTTTAGATTTTACCTATTTCACAAATAACTTTCTACAAGTCGATGAACAAGGCTTTTGGGCTTATGCACGCGATAAATTTGGCGGAATTGCACTGGGTTTGAAGTCTGTAACGCCAATTCATAAACGCTTATTTGATAGTATTCCTCATCCTAAAGCATTTTTCAATCCAAATGACATTATATCAGATATTGCCTTTCAAAATATCTTAACCAATCATGTTTTATTTTTTGGATATACTATTAATAGATTGAACGAGCTATTAGAGCAAAATAAAACTATTAGGGATTATATTGACAAGCATTATGAATTTTAGTATCTTATACTGAAAAATAGAATACCATGAAAACTTCACAACGATTGGATCATGCTTTAAGAAAGCTTTACTATGCGTTTCATAACGGCACATTGCATCCTGAATATTGCAATAGTTGTGCTGTTGGTACTATTTTGGATCAAACTGATAGTTGGAAACATCTCACCGATATCCATGGTTCTACACAATTAAATTATGTGGGCTTGGTCAACCAAAATTTTGGGCGCAGATTTAATGGCTATACTCCTTCTGAATTATTACAAATTGAGGCAAGCTTTTTAAAAGGTTGTGGTTATAGTGGTCCTTTGGATAGAACCTGTCAAAAACCAAAACATCCAACCCACAAAGAAGTTTTGTTTAATGGACTTTGTGAAACTGTTGCTTTTCTGTGCAAGCTTGACGACGTTGACAATGTGATGGATTATTCCAAATTATTTGAATTTGAAAATAGTAGACCGAAATATTCATTAGA
>JBBKXS010000192.1:0-12027 GCA_037969605.1 Flavobacteriaceae bacterium | reverse complement strand
TAAATAGTCATCGCCGTTTCATCGATCAATCTCAATATAAAGTTTCAGAATTGTTAGGAACCTTATCCACTAAAGACGATTTGATTTGGCCTCATGAGAATTGGCCTACTATTAGATTTGACGATGGATTGAAGGTTGGGTCAAAAGGAGGCCATGGAATTATTCGTTATACCATAATTGAATACATTCCTAATACCTTTATAAAGTTTCAATTCACAAGACCTATTGGATTTAATGGAACGCATGAATTTGGTGTAAATGTGATGTCAGATGATAAAGCAGAAGTTGTTCATAAAATAATAATGACCCCTTCAGGATTTGCAACTATTTATTGGGTATTTGCTATCAGATGGTTACACGACGCGTTGATTGAAGATGCATTTGATAAATTGGAGTCTCATTTTTCAATAGTCAAAAAAACCTCGCACCATACTCTTTGGGTTCGACTTTTAAGATATGTTTTGAAACCAAGCAAAAAAGGTAAAAATTGAAAATAGATTCAACCATAGACACGCTTCTAGTAAGGCAATACCAATCTGGTGATAGGTCTGCACTGCCAAAATTGGTCAAACGTTGGCACAAAGAGTTTTGTAATAAGGCCTATTGGTTAACTAAAGACAGTGATTTGTCAAAAGACATCGCTCAAGATTGTTGGAAAATTATTATTGCTAAAATAGAGGATTTAAAAGACCCTAAAAGTTTTAAAAGTTGGGCATTTCGCATAGTGTATTCAAAGTCTTTGGATGCCTTAAGGGAAAATCAACGAAAACGAATTGAATTACAATCGTATGGATTTAATCAAACTGAAGAAGAAGAAGAACCAATTGATAATTCCGATTTGAAAAAGAATCTCCTAAAAGCGATTGAGCAACTACCAAAGCAACAGCAAACGGTTTTAAAACTTTTTTATGCGGAAGATTATTCATTGAAAGAAATAGGACAATTTTTAGATATATCCATTGGAACAGCAAAATCGAGACTGTTTCATGCACGAGAAAAATTAAAAACAATAATTAAAAAATAGAACTCATGAAAAATAACACAGAAGACATTGACAAATTAATCAAAGAAACATTAACCCAAGAAGAAGCAAAATTTTACGACGAGTTAGAAGAACAAAACGTTTTTCAAATGGTAGTTGGGTTATTTAGAGGTAAAAACAAATGGATAATTGTACTCATGAACCTGATGACCTTGGTGTTTTTTGGGCTCTTTATTTACTGTGCGGTACAGTTTTTCAATACCGAAGTCACCAACGAATTAATTACATGGGGCATTGGTGGTTTTGTTTTATTGTTGGCAGTAAGTATGTTAAAACTTTTTGCTTGGATGCAAATGGATAAAAATGCCTTATTACGTGAAATAAAACGTTTGGAAATTCAAGTCTCCTCATTATCGATGAAATTGTAAGAATAACATTTTATTTCGCCACAAATATTTAGTAATTTTGCGATCCCTAGGGATGATTTCTCTCCCACGCTGAATTTTCGATTCTTCGAAAGGATAAAGGTACAGTAGGAATGGTTATTTTATAAATTTAAAACAAATTAAAATGGCTGTTTTAGAACACTTATCATCGCAACAAGCGATGGATTTAGAAAACAAGTTTGGCGCTCACAATTACCATCCGTTACCTGTAGTTTTAAGCAGGGGAGAAGGCGTGTATGTATGGGATGTTGAAGGCAAACAATACTATGATTTTTTATCGGCTTATTCGGCGGTAAACCAAGGACATTGTCATCCAAAAATTGTTGGAGCGATGATGCAGCAAGCACAAAATTTAACCTTGACTTCTAGAGCCTTTTATAATGATGTACTCGGTAAATACGAAAAATTTGTGTGTGAATATTTTGGCTTTGAAAAAGTATTGCCAATGAATACGGGTGCAGAAGCTGTTGAAACAGCTTTGAAGCTTTGTAGAAAATGGGCTTATGAAATCAAAGGAATTGATGAAAATAAAGCTGAAATTGTGGTATGTGAAAACAATTTCCACGGACGCACTACCACGATCATTTCATTTGCAGATGACCCTATAGCCCGCAAAAATTTTGGACCTTTTACAAAAGGGTTCATTAAAATTCAGTATGATAATTTGATGGCATTGGAAGAAGTTTTGAAAACCAATCCAAATGTTTCAGGATTTTTGGTGGAACCTATTCAAGGAGAAGCTGGAGTTTATGTTCCAAAAGATGGCTATTTATCTAAAGCTAAAGCCTTGTGTGAACAACATAATGTTTTGTTTATTGCAGATGAGGTCCAAACAGGAATAGCTAGAACTGGAAAACTATTGGCTGTTGAACACGAAAATGTAAAACCTGATATTTTGATTTTGGGCAAAGCACTAAGTGGAGGTGCTTATCCAGTAAGTGCTGTTCTTGCAAATGATTCTATTATGAAGGTGATACAGCCTGGAAACCACGGAAGTACCTTTGGAGGCAATCCGGTTGCTGCCGCTGTGGCAATTGCAGCTCTTGAGGTCGTTAGAGACGAAGAGCTTGCTAAAAATTCAGATCGATTAGGAAAGCTTTTTAGAAGCGAATTAAATAAATATATTGTAAAAAGTAACATCGCTAAATTGGTTAGAGGAAAAGGCTTGCTCAATGCCATTGTTATCAACGATAGTGAAGATAGTGATACAGCTTGGAACATCTGTTTGGCGTTACGAGATAACGGACTTTTGGCGAAACCGACACATGGTAACATTATAAGGTTTGCACCGCCTTTAGTGATGAACCAAGAACAATTGTTGGATTGTGTCAATATCATCACAAAAACACTTGAGCAATTTGAAAAATAACCTTTTATAGAAAAAAATAAGTTTTTGACACCATTGAATTCATATTTTAATGGTGTCTTTGTTTTAATACGCCATGATTTTTAGGGCGCCAATGCAGTAAAAGGATAAACACTTATATTTCTTAATATCCAGAAAAGTAAGATTAATACTAGAATTAATTTAATGGTTAAGGGATGATGTAAAATATTATAATATGTTTTATCAAATAATCGGTTCATGACATACAAAATGAATTGATAAAGTAACACCATTCCTAGTAACGCTATTAAATAGTTATGCTTAAGCCCTTCGATAATGTTTCCGTGAATAATTTGGTGCATTGCCCTTTGGCTTCCGCAACCAGGACAATATATTCCAGTTAAAGAGTGCAACGGACATTTTGGAAAGAAATCATTCCCTGCAGGATTCCAAAAAAAGTAGAGTGATACTATTCCTAAAAATAGAATAGCACTAATTATGATAAGTATTAGTTTGGATTTAGAAATTACCACTTCCTAATGCTCCCAAAAAGGCCACGCCAAAAAATAAGACATAAATAAGCCATCCAAAACAGGCAATCACAATTGAAACTATACCCCAGGTTTTTGCATTTTTGGAAGCACTTATTGCATCGTCGTAATTGCCTCCGTCATATAAACTATTTACTTTTGCCGCATAGACAATACTTACAATTCCAGCAGGCAAACAACATAAGATGGTGCTTATAATGGCAAGGGCTAAATAGCTGCTAGGTCTTTGTGGTTTGATTTCCATGGTGTGGTTTTTGGTTATGTTAATAATTTCAAATGTATAAAACTTAGCGTTATTTAACAATTCAAATTCAAATTTGAATTTTTAAGTGTAATTTTGAAGCTCAAAATATCCTTATCGTAACATGAACATTTCAAAAAACATCAATTATATTTTAATTGCCGTTGGTGCTATTGTTGCACTTTACGCCCAAAATCAAGAAGAACAAAGTGAGGCGATGTTAATAGGCGGCATTGTGCTGTTAATGATTGGGATTTATAGGATTTCAAGACATATTCCTAGTAATAGCGATCCTGATGAAGACCCTGAAAACAATAAAGAATCATGAAGTTTAAGGTAGGTGACAAGGTTTCGGTTATGGATGATGATATTTCAGGAATCATCACCAAAATATCCGGAAGTACCATTATTTTGGAATCTTCTGACGGTTTTGAAATTGAATTTGAAACTCATGAATTGATGCTTTCCGAAGATCAAAACCTAGCATCTTCAATTTTTAATGAACAGTCTTTGGAAGACGTCATTAGAGAAAAGGAGGCGTTCAAAAAACCAAATATTCCAAAAATTAAACCCAAGGAACGTACGCAACCAGCCATGGAAGTGGACTTGCATATCCATCAGCTCACTAATTCAACCAAAAACATGAATAGCCACGATATGTTGAACTTACAACTGGATACCGCTAGACGGCAATTGGAATTTGCTATAAAAAAACGCATCCTAAAAGTGGTTTTTATTCATGGTGTTGGAGAAGGCGTGCTCAAGATAGAATTGGAATATCTTTTTGGAAGATACAACGTCAAATATTACGATGCCGATTATCAAAAATATGGCTTGGGTGCTACCGAGGTTTATATTTATCAAAATATAAATTCCTAATTCACAAAAACAGTTACCGGATTTCGACTGCCACTTGTGATGGAGCTATCGTTTAAAGTTCCAAAGTCAAACATGGTTTGAGATAGAGTTGGAAAGGAAATATTCTCAACCAAAATGGAGACGTTAAAGGTTTGTTTTATGGTATGTGCTCTGTATTTCGTTGCAAGTACAGTGTTACTGATATCAGGATTCAAATAATCCGGTCCAACATTAGGATCTAAAATGTCATTTAAAGGATTCTGATCTTGTGATACATTTTCTTCATCACGGGTTTTTATACCATCGCCATCGTCATCCATGTCCAAATAATCTGGAATTCCGTCACCATCAGAATCTTGGGCATTTGCTAGCCCTTCGGCTACCGAATAGTTTGGATTTTCTGATGCTGTCAACACATTGTCACCATCATCATCCTGATCCAAATAATTGGGTACGCCATCCCCATCTGTGTCATCATCATCCAAATTGCCATTGCCATTAATATCTTCAAATTCTGCAGGAATCCCGTCATTATCATCTTCGATCAATACGGTTGTAATTATAATATTGCCAGAAGTACTTTCATCGCTGGTTAAAATATCCAAATCAGATGGCGGCACATCATTGCAAAACAAACTGCTTCCACTTGGTAATGTACTGTAGGTTCTATAAGTAAACCGATTACTGCTCCCGTTAACTGTACGATTAAGGGTTAAGGTGTTTCCACTTCCAACTGCTAAAACTTGGTCAATGGTCAAACCACTTATTTGTATGGATAGAGATTCGGCAGGATCGGTTTTGGTTTTGTAGAACACAATATCGCCACAGGTTTTAAACGTATCATCAAAATCCAATTCAAAAACTATAATATCGCCATCATTACAGGTAAAACACAAAAGGCTTAAAGAAAGTATATAGAGCAATTTTCGCATGGATTCTATTTTGAAACAAAAATAAGGGATTTGATAATTTATAAGGTACCATCCACAAAATAATTTTATTTGCGTTATTTTTGAACCTTAAAGATCTTTAATGATATAGTCCTTGTCAAAAATGAAACCAGTATATTTCGATAGTGCTGCCACGACCCAAATGCGGGATGAGGTCATCAATCGTATGACCGACGTGATGAGACATAATTTTGGTAATGCCTCATCTACACATCATTATGGTAGATCGTCTAAAGCATTGATTGAGAATTCAAGAAAATCAATTGCCTCTTATTTTAAGGTATTAGCTTCCGAAATATTCTTTACTTCTGGTGGTACCGAGGTCGATAATTTGGTACTGCGAAGCGCTGTTAGGGATTTGGGTGTTACCGAAATTATTACGTCCAAAATTGAACATCACGCCATTTTACATACCGCAGATGAACTGGTAAAAGAGTTCAATATTAAATTAAAATTTGTGGATTTGGAATCTGATGGACACATCAATTATAGTCATTTGGAGCAATTGTTGGATCCGTCTAAAAAACAATTGGTAAGCTTAATGTATGTCAACAACGAAATTGGCAATAAACTCGATATCAAAAAGGTCGCCGATTTATGTAAAGCCAATAAGGTGTTGTTTCACAGTGATACGGTCCAAGCGATTGGGTATTATCCATTGGATTTGCAGGACATTCCATTGGATTTTTTAGCGGCCAGTGCCCATAAGTTTCATGGCCCAAAAGGCGTAGGTTTTGCGTTTATCAGAAAACATTCAGGTTTGAAAGCTTCAATTTTTGGTGGAGAGCAGGAGCGTGGTTTAAGGGCAGGAACAGAATCGATTCATAACATAGTTGGACTTGAAGAAGCACTTAAATTATCGTTTGACCATTTGGAAAAGGAGGGCGAGCATATTTTAAATCTCAAAAAATATTTTATTGAAGCTTTAAAATCCAATTTTCCAGGAGTTTCCTTTAATGGAAGTTGTGAAGACTTAAAAAAAAGCACATTTAAATTGATTAATGTCTGTTTACCAATTCCAGCTGAAAAAGCATCCTTATTGCAATTTCAATTGGATTTAAAAGGGATTGCTTGTTCTAAAGGAAGTGCTTGCCAAAGTGGAAGCAATCAGGGTTCGCATGTGTTGGCCGAAGTTCAAACCCCAGAACAAATGGCAAGACCTTCGGTACGTTTTTCATTCTCAAAATTCAATACTAAGGAGGAAATTGATTATGTGATTGAGGTATTAAAGGAGTTTATTAAAAACTAATTCACAACATACTTTTCAATTACTTAGAGAGAAACGCTCTTAAGTCAGCATTCAATTTGAGAAAGTCAGGTTCATGCACGTACATCATATGTCCAGCTTCGTAATATTTCAAGTCTACACGCTCCCTTACAATATTGTGTCTCGAAAAGGTATACTCAGTATCAAAAAATGGGCATATCAAATCGTAATACCCACTTGCCACCAAAACTTTCATAGCGGTGTTGCGCCTCATGGTCTCTCCTAACTGGTTGGCAACATTCACAGGGGTTGGTTCCCAGTAGGTGTCGTCAGGTACAGTTCTCCATCGCCATTTGTTTCCAATGTCTTCATTGCTGGTTAAATAGGGTCGGTCCATGTTAACCTTTAATGCATTGGCATAATAATAATTTAGGGATGCAGTGAAAGCCGAACTAATTTGATAATCGGAAGCATCTCCCAAATGGGGACCTTCTGAAAGTTTATCGCCTTCATCTCCCATAAACCGTCCATCCAATCTTCCTATAGCTAAACCTTCATCCGACAGCAATTGCTTTTGGAAACGATGCATCAAGATCCTTAAATTGGATTTTAAAATATAGGCTTTCGGCAAACCGATAAAATAAGATAAGGTTTCGGCAATGTTATTTTTTTCGGTATCGGTTAAAAGATTGCCTTTATAAAGAGCCGGTGCATAAGTGTTATAGGTAAAGTCCCTAGAATCTTGAATAAAGGCTTCCAAGGTTTTATTTTGACCCGCTTTTTTGTGATACCAAGCTGTCGCTGCCATACTGGGTAAATACGTAATAAAAGAAGTGATATTATTGGGAATGGAAGTAGAACCATCATAATCAAGGGCTTGTGAAATAAGAATTAAACCGTTAAGTGCCATATCTTGGCCCTCACCTTCCAAGACATTGGCCACCGCAACTGCACGTGTGGTTCCAAAACTTTCACCTGCGATATATTTAGGAGAAAACCATCGATTGTTTTCGGTAATCCATTGCCTCATAAATTGAGCAACAGATTTAGCATCTTCATTTAAGCCCCAATAATCCTCCACTTTTCCTTTTCCAACCACACGACTATATCCAGTACCAACAGGATCAATAAAAACCAAATCGGTTAAATCCAATAATCCTTTTTCGTTCTTAACCATTTGGTAGGGAGCTGCACCATCATCTTTAACCGCATCGGAACTCACTTTTACAAGTTCAGGACCGAACATGCCCAAATGAAGCCACACCGAAGCGGATCCTGGTCCGCCATTAAAAACAAAGGTCACAGGTTTAGAAATTGGATTCGTATTGTTTTGCGTATACGCCACAGACCAAATGGAAGCCACAGAATCACCATTTTCATCTTTAAGATAGGTTTCTTTGGCTGTTGCAGTATATTCAATAGTCTTCCCTCCGTTAATAATTTGATGTTTTGTAACAAAAGATTTAGGTTCTGGGATGACTACATTCTTTAAAGTGTCTTGAGACCAAATTAATGAAGGGAATACAATTAAGCAGGATTGAATAACAATTTTAGATGCATTTCCTGTTAGTTTTTGCAAAAAGGTGGACATTTATTTAGTTTTAGATAATTAAAATTTAGTACTTAACCTTATATTAAATACCCGTGGTGATAAATAATTTGGAATGGCATATTGCCTTTTGCTATATACATCACGTACCCAAGTATTGGTAATGGTGTTTTGAACATCAAAAATATTGAAGATTTCAAAGCCTAATGAGAGTTCTTTAAATCGGCTTTTCCAACCACTTTTGTAGGTCTTGTTTTGATCCACTAAGATGTAGCTAATGCCCAAATCGGCACGCTTATAATCCCGTAATCGATTTTGGTATTCATAAGGATCAGCATAACTAGGTGAACCCCCGGGAACACCAGTATTATAAACCAAATTCAGGTACATTTTCATATCGGGGATCTTAGGCATATAATCCTGAAACAGGATACCAAATTTCAAACGTTGATCGGTGGGTCGAGCAATATAACCCTGGTCTTCAATGTTTTCCTCTGTTTTTAAATACCCAAAGCTAAACCAAGATTCTGTTCCTGGTACAAATTCACCATTCAGTCTAAAATCCAGTCCGTAGGCATAAGCTTTGGCATTATTTTTTGCTCGGTAGCGGATACGAACATTTTCTAAAGTATACGGGTTTACATCAGTAATATTCTTGTAATAAGCTTCTGAAACTAGTTTAAAAGGCCTGTCCCATATCTTAAAACTGTATTCATTACCCAAGACCAAATGCACAGACTTTTGTGCTTTTACATTGGGGTGTACAATCCCCAACGAATCCCTTAATTCTCTATAAAATGGAGGTTGGTAATATAAACCACCAGCTAGCCTGAACAGCATATCTTTTTCCCAATTTGGTTTTATGGCCAATTGTGCTCTAGGACTGACTATAGTTTGAGAAGTACTCTCGATACCATCTCCATTAACCGTCCAGTTTTGAACCCTAACCCCAGCATTGTAAAACACTTCATTACTTCCCAACATAGAACGTTTGCTCCATTGTGCGTAAGCTTGCAATCTATCAATTTGTACCTTATTTGTTGCCCTTACCGATTGAAATGGTACCAAAGGACCTTGAAATGGCTGATATGGTTGATTATTGAATGCATCAATGTTTGGAGGCCTAATTGAAAATCCAGCGCTATCAATTACTTCCCATTCCACCACACGATCTCTAACATCTTCATGAGTATATTTTATAGACCATTCAATGGTATTGCCGTCTTTTTTATAATCACCTTTATGTTCAATATTGGTAATTAGTGCATCCAAGTCGTTACGTGCATGGGTTAATTGTGATCCAATACCTTCACTAAATTCCACGTCACCCAAATTTTCATCACCGATATTGGTGTTTACCTCTCCTAAGCGATATTGAGCCAAAATGTCAAAATGCTCTTCTTCTGTTGTATGATAAGTAGAAACGATAAGTTTCAAGGTCAAATCTTCACTGGCAAAATAATTGGCTTTAAAAGCGCCAAATTCAGTTTGGTATTGGTCTTTTTCCTGACCTTCATAAAATACAATCAATGCCAAAGGATCTGCAATGGTACCAAAATTGGTCTGTCTATTTTGAGGCTTAAAATCGTATTTGTTAAGCGAAAGGTTTCCAAGGAAATTCAAATGGAATTTATCAGAAAATTTATAGGTCAAATAGGTTTGTGCGTCAGCAAAAACTGGAATAACATTAGATTTGGTCTCCAAAGATTTAATGATCAAACTGTTGTCTCGATAACGCAAACCTACAATACCTGAAAACTTGGAGTCCTTGCTAACCCCTTCGGCAGCAATACTACCACCGAGCAAACTTAAATCGGCACGAACACCGAATTTTATAGGGTTTCTATAAGTGATATCCAAAACCGAAGAGAGCTTATCTCCAAATTTGGCTTGAAAACCACCAGCTGAAAATTCCACATTCTGAACCAAATCGGTATTCACAAAACTTAGGCCTTCCTGTTGTCCTGAACGAATTAAAAACGGGCGATAGACTTCAATTTCATTGACATAGACCAAATTTTCATCGAAATTTCCACCCCTGACAGAATATTGTGTGCTCAACTCATTGGAAATATTAACTCCTGGAAGTGTCTTCAAAATATTTTCGACACCAGGTTGGGCGCCTTTTATAGTCCGTAATATTTCGGGACTAATGGTTGAAATTCCTTCTACAGATTGTCTGGTATTGGTATTGATAATGACCGTTGCGATTTGTTCAATCTGTATATCCATAACCGGATTGAATTCCAATTCTTGTCCATTTTTCAAATTAAAAGTGGCGACTACTCGTTTATGAGATAGGTGGGTAAACTCTACCGTTACATTGATATTTGCGGAAACTTTTAATTCGTAAAATCCATTTTCATTGGAGGTTGTGCCTGTAGTTCCAGATGTAATGTTCACATCATAAATAGGCTTTTGGCTGTTGTCTAAAATGACACCTTTAATGGTTGCTGTTTGTGAAATCCCAAAAAAAGGAATCCCAAAAAGAAAAAGAAGCAAATAAAAATGAATCTTCAAGCGGTCTGTTTTTTATTTTCTAAAAAAGATTGCTTCAAATGTAGCACTATTTCCAACATTATCGGTAACAATCAGTTTCAAATTATTTTCAGTTTCAGGGTTGACTTTGTCCTCAAAATCATAAGTTAACAGATCGGTCTTGAAATCATATTCCATCAAAATCCATTTGCCATTAATGGTTGCCCTATAACTACTTATTCCCGACAAATCGTCAACAATCTTAACCTTTAAAGAGGACTCTTTACTCAACCATTTACCAC
Source organism: Flavobacteriaceae bacterium (assembly GCA_037969605.1). Taxonomy (GTDB): domain Bacteria; phylum Bacteroidota; class Bacteroidia; order Flavobacteriales; family Flavobacteriaceae; genus Geojedonia. The sequence goes on along the minus strand of JBBKXS010000192.1, from coordinate 1,136 downwards.
TATTAAAATTAATGGGTGTGATTTTTGGTTTGCCTTGATCACTTTTTAACGCAAAAGTCCCAAGTGTATTGGGTCTGCCAACAAGGGAATCCCCTTTACGAGTTGTATAAATATAGTTTGGCCTTTGGTAATATCCAGTGAGTTGGGCAACAAATAATCTACTTTTATCGTCTTCGTTATAGTTACTTATGTCATAATAAATACTATAGCTTTTTTGCAGCGGGATAATATCCTTATGTAGTTTTAAGGTATCACTCTTCACATCAAAATCTAAATACACATCGTCATAAAAAGTGTTTGAAGGTATGTAGACCGAAACCTTGTCTTTTTGTAATGAGGTCGCCTGATTAGCATAGACCAAATACTTAGGTTTCACATCTTTCAGAATGTGTTGTGGCTTGGTTTTTTTTCCAATAATGGGAATGGTAACCCAGGTTTCGTTACCTTTAAAATCCTGAATTCTAATTTTGTATACCGAAGAGGTACTGTCTTCAACCTTAATATATCCGTCGTCCTCAACGTCTTTGAACAAACTTAATACATTACCTTTTTCAACAAATAACTTTTGGATGCTGGTTTTTTTAGTTTTAAAAATTTCATAATCAACAAACCGATTGATGTGTTTGGTTTCGTCGAAGCTGAAGCGCCTAAAATCGATTTCAAGATTTTTATTCCCATTAAAAAAGGTCTGAATATTATAAAGGCCATTGTTGTTAGGAGCCATATCTTGCTTATCATTACTTACAATGCCAAAACCTACTGAACCATAAGCATTAACTTTTTCGGCAATATAGTTTCCACTTTTATCTGGAATCAAGCGTATTTCAACTTTATCGTTTGAGAGATTTATATAAGAATTTTCATCCTTTGCATAAGCGTAAACTTTAGACACAAAGGGTGCGCTCGTATCTTTAATATCGATTCCAAAAAGCATTGGATTAATAGGTCGCTCTTCATTGTCCCTAATTTCAAAATGTAAATGAGGTGCACTCGAACTACCAGTATTTCCTGAAAATGCTATGACCTCATCAGTTGCGACAATGAGTTCATCTGATGTAGGGAATACCTCAACCTCAAATGACTCCTTTTTGTATTGGTATTGTTTAATATAAGACTCTATTTTTGGAGAGAATTTT
>JBBKXS010000191.1:0-6115 GCA_037969605.1 Flavobacteriaceae bacterium | reverse complement strand
AAAAAAGCAATAGTAACGGAAAGGATTACTTACCTATTTTAAGGCGTGAACTTAAAAAATTTAAGCGTTTACAACATACTTGGAGTTTGACTCTTTAATTACATATTCCGTCGATACTGTCCACCAACGTCAAATAAAGCGTTTGTGATTTGACCTAATGAACAGGTTTTACAAACCTCCATTAAAGCTTCAAAAATATTTTCGTTATGAATGGCCTTTTGTTGTAGGTCTTTAAGCAAAGCTTTTGTGTTGTTGGCCTTGTGAAGATTCTCCAAGGTTTTAATCTGGAATTGTTTTTCTTCTTCTGTGGCGCGAATTACTTCAGCCGGTAAAATGGTTGGAGAACCTTTACTGCTTAAAAAGGTATTGACTCCAATAATTGGAAAGTCACCATTATGTTTCAAAGTTTCGTAATACAAACTTTCTTCCTGTATTTTAGAGCGTTGGTACATGGTTTCCATGGCACCAAGAACACCTCCACGTTCATTGATTCTGTCAAATTCCATCAACACTGCCTCTTCAACCAAATCAGTCAATTCCTCAATAATAAACGAGCCCTGAATTGGGTTTTCATTTTTGGCTAATCCCAGTTCTTTGTTAATAATTAACTGGATAGCCATTGCACGTCGAACCGATTCTTCGGTTGGTGTAGTAATGGCTTCATCGTAAGCATTGGTATGTAAGGAATTGCAATTATCGTAAATGGCATATAAAGCTTGAAGCGTGGTACGAATATCATTAAAGTCAATTTCCTGTGCATGTAAACTGCGACCTGATGTTTGAATATGATACTTGAGCATTTGGGCCCTTTCGTTAGCCTTATATTTATATTTCATGGCTTTTGCCCAAATTTTACGGGCAACACGACCAATTACAGCATATTCCGGATCGATACCATTTGAGAAAAAGAAGGATAAGTTGGGACCAAATTTATTGATATCCATGCCTCGCGAAAGGTAATACTCCACATAAGTAAATCCGTTGGATAGGGTCAGTGCCAATTGTGTGATTGGATTTGCTCCAGCCTCTGCAATATGATACCCAGAAATTGAAACAGAATAAAAATTGCGCACCTTGTTTTTGATGAAATAATCTTGGACATCACCCATCAAGCGCAGTGCAAATTCGGTTGAAAAAATACAGGTATTTTGTGCTTGGTCCTCTTTTAAAATATCGGCCTGCACTGTTCCCCTAACTTGGGACATCGTTTTTACCTTGATCTCATTGTAAACCTCAATAGGCAACACTTGATCGCCTGTTACTCCCAATAATAGTAAGCCTAAACCAGTATTCCCTTCGGGAAGTGGGCCAGAGTATTGAGGTCGCTCTACGTGTTTATCATTATAGAGCTTAGCAATTTTTGCTTTAATCTCCTTTTCGAGTCCGTGATCTTTAATATAGATCTCACATTGCTGGTCAATGGCAGCATTCATAAAAAATCCCAATAGCATGGGTGCAGGTCCATTAATGGTCATACTCACTGAAGTGAATTCGTGAGCCAAATTAAACCCTGAATACAACTTTTTGGCATCATCTAAACAACAAATGGAAACGCCTGCATTTCCTATTTTGCCGTAAATATCGGGTCTTAAACCTGGGTCATTACCATAAAGGGTAACGCTATCAAAAGCCGTTGATAAGCGTTTTGCAGGCAAACCCGAACTTACATAATGAAAACGTCTGTTAGTTCTCTCCGGACCACCTTCACCTGCAAACATTCGGGCAGGATCTTCTCCCATCCGTTTAAAAGGATATAGACCTGATGCATATGGAAACTCTCCAGGCACATTTTCTTGCAAGCACCATTTTAAAATGTCGCCCCAAGCCTGATATTTTGGTAAAGCTACTTTTGGTAATTGAGTATGAGATAAGGATTCCGTGTGTGTTTCTATCTTGAGTTCCTTTCCTCTAACTTTAAAGGAATAGATAGGATTTTTATAGCGATTGACTTTGTCTTCCCAACCCAAAATTATTTCCCAATAATGGGGATCAAGATTGAGTTTTACACGATCGAATTCAGCAATGAGAAGTTTTACAAAATCTTTGTTCTCGACAGCGCTCGCACTGACAGACTTTGAGTCTAAGCCAGATTTATCTAATTCAGGTGTAGAACTATTTACAGATTCAATAGTTTTATAAATCCCATAAAGTTTTTGAGCAACCTCAACCTGTTCGTTGACCGATTTATCATAAGCTCGATTATTCTCAGCAATTTCAGATAAGTATCTCGTACGTGATGGTGGAATGATAAATATTTTTTCACTCATTTCATCCGAAATCGTAAAGGATGTTTTTAAATCAGTATCTGTTTTTTCTACAATCTTGTCCATTACCGCTCTATAAAGTGCATTCATTCCTGGGTCGTTGAATTGTGACGCAATGGTGCCATAAACTGGTAATTGGTCTTGTGGAACTTCCCAAAGATTATTGTTACGCATATATTGCTTTTTCACATCTCGCAACGCATCAAGTGATCCGCGTTTATCAAATTTGTTAATGGCTACCAAATCGGCAAAATCGAGCATGTCAATTTTTTCCAATTGGGTTGCCGCACCAAATTCTGGAGTCATGACGTACAAAGACACATTGCTGTGCTCAATAATTTCGGTATCACTTTGACCGATACCAGAAGTCTCCAAAATAATCAAATCGAATTGGGCTGCTTTTAAGACTTCTATGGCTTCACTTACATATTTTGATAGGGCCAAATTAGATTGTCGCGTTGCCAAACTGCGCATATAAACTCTTGGATTATTAATGGCATTCATACGAATACGGTCGCCCAATAAGGCGCCACCCGTTTTTCGTTTTGAAGGATCAACAGAAACAATACCAACCGTTTTTTTAGGAAAATCTATTAAGAACCGACGTACCAATTCATCAACCAACGATGATTTACCAGCACCACCTGTTCCAGTAATTCCTAATACCGGGGTTTTGGATGTTTTATTTTTTTGGTGAATAATATCAAGGGAATTTTGGGCCACTTCTGGGAAATTTTCAGCAGATGAAATTACTCTAGCAATAGCTCTAGGGTTTTTGACTGAAAGTTTATCAATTTCTCCATTTAAAGCGTCACCTATTGCAAAATCGGACAGTTGTACCAAATCATTGATCATACCCTGTAATCCCATCCTTCTACCGTCATCTGGAGAATAAATTCGAGTGATTCCATAATCCATCAATTCTTTAATCTCTTCTGGAAGGATCACACCTCCTCCACCTCCAAAAATCTTGATATGCTCTGCTCCCCTTTCCTTTAACAAATCATACATATATTTAAAATACTCATTATGGCCACCTTGATAAGAGGTCATGGCAATGGCATTGGCATCTTCTTGTATGGCTGTATTGACCACTTCTTCAACACTCCGATCATGGCCAAGATGGATGACTTCCACACCTGTAGACTGAATAATTCTACGCATGATATTTATGGCAGCATCATGGCCGTCAAAAAGCGAAGCCGCCGTAACAATACGAATGTGATGTTTAGGTTGATATGGCAAGATTTGTTTCATTGATAATTTTGTACTTATTTTAAGCTACAAATTTAAAGAATATTCAAAAATATATGCTATTTGTTTTCAATTATCTAAAACTTAACAGAACTCATCATCCTTTGTTATTTTAGGCTAATTTTAATTTTTGTTAGGATCTTATAAAGTTATGAATAAAATTACGCTTTTAATACATTGTAAAGACCGATCTGGAATTATAGCTTCAGTTACCAATTTTATTGCACAACAAAATGGAAATATTGTCTATATAGACCAGCATGTCGATAGAGAGCAAAATATCTTTTTTATGCGATTGGAAAGCGAATTTGATTCTAAATTATTTTCAATTGAGACTTTTAAAAACCTTTTTGAGAATACTTTGGCTAATACTTTTTTTATGAAATGGCGTATTTATGCTGCAGAGACCAAACCCAAAATGGCTTTATTTGTTTCAAAATATGACCATTGTTTATATGACATTTTAGGACGGTACAATTCAGGTGAATTGAAGGTAAAAATACCATTCATTATTAGCAATCATAACGATTTAAAGTCTATTGCCGATAGTTTTAAAATTCCGTTTTACCATATCCCTTTGACAAAGGATAAAAAGGAAGAAGCTGAACAGAAACAACTTGAACTTTTGGAAAAATATCACGTAGACTTTATTGTTTTAGCTCGTTATATGCAAATTGTATCCGATACATTAATTAAAAAATATACCAACAAGATTATCAATATTCATCATTCTTTTTTACCTGCATTTGTTGGTGCAAAACCATACCATTCTGCTTATAAACGAGGGGTGAAAATTATTGGGGCAACAAGTCATTATATTACTGAGGAATTGGATGCTGGTCCCATCATAGAACAAGATGTGGCTAGAGTTTCGCACACCCATTCCATTGAAGATTTAATCGCAAAAGGTCGTGATTTGGAGAAAATCGTGCTCTCCAATGCCATTAAACTGCATGTCAACAGAAAAGTGATGGTCTATAATAACAAGACTGTTATTTTTTCTTAATCCAATGAAAATGTCATGCCTTGTTTGGCAAAGTTAAAGCCCAAGTTTTGGATGCTGTCTTTTAGAGAATGTTTTTCCTTCAACGCAGGATTGGTATGGTTTAAATGAATAAAATATATTTTGGATTTTGTATCAACCGATTCATTTTCAAACAACTTAATGGTTTCTACAATAAACGGATGAGGAATATTTTTCATAGGTCTCGAAATTTCTCCATCCTTCAAAAATGTCGCATCAATAAAGGCGTAATCCACTTTTTTGACTTCTTCGACAATATCCTTTTCCCAAAGTTCCCATTTATTGATATCCGGAATAAAAAGTGCTGACTTGTGCTGTCCTTCAATTTTATACCCAACCGTTTCAGAATATTCGTCGCGATGGGGCACCAAAAAGGGGGTGACTTTTAAAGTGTTACTTAAGCCAATTGTCGAGTCGTTTTGAAGTGATTTCAGTTCTATATTTTTCATAGAGACCAGTTGGCTCCAAGGACCGTTAGTTTCAAGATAAGTTTTCATTCGCGGCATGACATATACAGGGATTTCCTTTGATTCCATAGCCTCAAAACCCAAATACATCAAGCCTGTATAATGTCCAATATGTGCGTGGGTAAGAAAGACGCCATCAATCACATGTCCATTGTCCAAATGATTCGTCTTTAAATCATAAACCTGTTGCGTTAAATCGGGAGTGGCTTCAAAAATGTATTTTTTTTGGTTTTGTAAATCGACAAGACCCAAACAGGAAACCAGTTTTTTGGATGCTTCACCGTCATAAAAGGCTTTGCAGCAATCCTGATCACAATTAATTTGAGGAAATCCTGCATCTTGTGCAATACCTAATACTGTTATATATTGCCCATTTAATTTAGTTTCATTAGATTTAGATTTTGAAGTACAACCCAAAAAAATCACGCTTAATATTAAGCACAGAATTTGAAAAACTCTCATATGCATCACTTATATTTGTTTAAAGATATAAAAACACAAAACTTGTTTCGTAAATTTTTGGCTTTTGTAGTCATTTTTAATATTACTGCTTGTGCCGAATTGCAACAAGTGGTAAACCAACTACCTCAAGGAGGTCTTTCTCAGGATGAGATTGCTTCAGGTTTAAGACAAGCCTTAAATTTTGGAATCGACAAAGAAGTGACCAAGCTTACCAAAGAAGATGGATTTTTCAAAAATGAGTTGGTCAAGATTCTCTTGCCACAAGAGTTACAAAAAGTAGATAAAGCACTGCGCGATATTGGGTTGAGCAGTTTAGCAGATGAAGGCTTAAAAGTCCTCAATCGAGCTGCCGAAGACGCAGTTAAAGAAGCGACCCCAATTTTTGTAAATGCAGTTAAGGAAATTACATTTGCAGATGCCAAAAACATTCTTTTAGGCGAAAAGGACGCAGCTACACAATATCTTACCAATAAGACCCAAACAGAGTTGTATGCAAAATTTCATCCTGTAATAAATAATTCATTTTCAAAAGTTGGTGCAGATAGAATTTGGGAAAATTTAATAACTAGATATAATAGTTTACCTTTAACTAATGACGTTAATCCAGACTTGACAGATTATGTTACAGGTGAAGCTTTAAAGGG
>JBBKXS010000190.1:0-3076 GCA_037969605.1 Flavobacteriaceae bacterium | reverse complement strand
TCTAAACTCATGTGTTGAGCAAAATCCTAACCTAAACAAATCTGGAAAAGATGAACTCAAATCGTTAGAAATTGAAAATCCATTAGATAAAGAACAAATTCATTTCAAAGATATTATCTACGTTCCCATATATTCCGACATTTATGTAGATAGTACAGACCCAGAGCAGTTACTATCAGCTACGTTAAGTATAAGAAACACTAGTTTTACTGATTCTCTTTATGTATCTAAAATTGACTATTATAATACAGAAGGAAAATTAGTAAGAAGTTATATTGACAAGACCATAAGTATAAAACCTATGGAAACTGTTAATTATGTAATTGAAAAAGAAGATAAAACTGGTGGTTCTGGTGCCAATTTTATTGTAGAACTAAGTGCTAAAAATTATGAAATTAAACCTTTGATTCAAGCTGTAATGATAGGTAAATCAAGTAATCATAGTTTTTCATTTTCGACAGATGGATATTCAATCAAAACGAAAAATTCCAGCAAGTAACAACAGCTATCATTGTGAAGTCATTTAATAGCTGTCGAGATCTTATAACTCAACTCTTTTTTGCTAGAATAGTAACACTAAAGGTAATCATAGCCATAACCTTTAAACTAAATCCCTAAAAATAAAACCCTGTACTAAAAGTCACCCCAAATTTTCGTGCATTCGGGTTTTCAAAGTAATTGCCCCTAAAGTTAAAATCTACACGTAAAACTTTGAAGATATTGCCCACTCCAAAACTGTATTCATAATACACTTTATCGTTAGGTGCAACTAGTGGAAATTCATTAGGATTTCCTGTGGTACTTAAATCAATATTGTCTTGAGAGAGTTCTCCCCATACCCCTCGAAACCCGACAATGGCTCTTAAGTTGTATTTCTTTAAAAACGGAATCCTAGAAAATATGCGCCCATTAAAATTATGCTCCAGATGTAAAGAGGTATAAGTATCAGTCACGAACTCGTAATAATCCAGCTGTGAAAAAGTGTTATAAATTGACCAATAGGATTGGTTTCCCGGAACAACACTCAACAATCCCAAAGGAACATCGCCAAAAGTCTTACCGGATTCTACAGTGGAGGTCAACCGACCAAAGCCCCCAACTTGCCATGGTTGAATGTAGGACAACTGTATTTTGGTATAATCAAAATCGCTTTGCATTATGCTTTTATCACCAAAGGCAAATTGAGCAAACAATCTGGGATACCCATCATTAGCGTCGTGCCTTTCTACACCAAATCCCGTCTTTTTTCGGCCCGGAAAAGCGAAAACAGCAAAAGCCGTTTCGAATTGCTTGATTTCAGAGGAAACTCCTGTTGGAGATTCTGGATCGTTATAATCCAAACTAAAAGTTTCTGAAGCAGATGCTAAAGACCTGTATGTTCCATTAAGGCTAAAAATTAGATTTTTAACAGGCTCAATTTCTATAGCAGCTGTGGTCAGATTTATATTAGTTAACTTATCGTTTGTACCCGTTCCTATTACTGAAGAGGAGGCCAAACTACGCCCCAACACATCAGTGGAAGTGGTCAAACTGGCCCCTATTTGTTCTACATCACGCCGACTTCCACCAGAGATAATGAGTCTACTTTTCTTATCCAGCAACCATTTACCAGAAATACCATATTTTACTTTGTCGTCCCTAAAGCCATAGGCCAAAAAACCTTCCAGTCGCCAAGGATCATTAGACCCAAAATAAGTTCGCCCTCCGGTCCTGATTCTGGTTCCTTCCACTTCGTTATAACCGAAAGTTGAAAAGATAGGACCATAATCAAAATTGATGCTTGGAAACTCTACGTATCCAGAGGCCAAAATACTTCCAATATTATAAAGTGTCCTAAATTTTTTAACGGTTTTCAAGGTATCCAGCATTTTGTAAACTCCCTTTTCATCCTTGTTCAAGGATTCCATACGGTTTTGTTCCCAAAACTCATCATCCCTGTTATATAACTCATCCCTAAAATCAAAGACTTGATTCTCATAAAATTTTGAGTCTTTAGGATCATCAAACACATAATGGTCATAAAGAGTGGTTCGTTTTCCATAAATACCTCTGGATTTTTCCTTTTTGTTCAAGGCAAAATCTGAGAGCATATAATCCCGTTTTATAAGGAACAAGGAATCATTTAAGACTTCAAATTCTTGTTCAATATAAATTTCCTTTACCCAGTTGATATTGGCACTTTTTGAAGCTTGCAGATTAATTTTTTTAATGGCAAATGTGGAATCGTTAACCCAAAAATTACCTTTAAATGTCAATTCGTTTTTACGCCTTGGGTAATAAATAATATTGTAGCACCATTTATTGTCAATAAAAGCACTGTCCTTAAGTACATAATTGTAAGTATTGATTCCCGTTCTGGAAAGCGGGCTTACAAAACTTTTATCAAAGAATTTTAGATAATTATCGTACACACTAAAATCATGGTATAGGTCATGGACAAAATCTATAATAACTTGATTGTTGCTAAAACCAGAGTTTTTATTTCCTTTTAAATCTTCTTTTTCTTTATTTAGGATATTATCACCATAGACCTTGCTCACGGCTTCGTTGATAAACATGGGCAAATAGGTTTTGCCTGTTACGCTTGACGTATCCACTTGTTCAAAAACAAATTCCATTCCTCTAAAAAGCTTACTTTTAATTAATGCGCTATCGAGGGTGTTGAGGTCGAATTCAACTTTCTCATATTTATCATATTCATATTGGTTGAATTGTTTCAAACCATTTTTGCGTTTGTGTTCCCAAATTTTCTTTAAAATTCCAATGGCAGGGTTTTCTGATTCTTTTTTGGATTGCTTTCCAGTGACAATAACAACTTCGTTCAATTGTGAGGCACCTTCCTTCAAAATGAACCTTAAATCGTAATTAACTTTTTTCGTCAATGTAATTTCAAGCGTATCATAGCCCAAAAACGACACATTGACTGTCTCCCAGGTGTTGCTGGATTCTAAATAGAATTTACCGTTTTCATCGGTAATTGTTCCTTCGGTCGAACCTTTAAAGAATACATTGGCATAGGCAACAGGAATATTCTGTTCATCGAAGACATAACCACTGATTTTGGTCTGGGCAAAGA
>JBBKXS010000189.1:0-2692 GCA_037969605.1 Flavobacteriaceae bacterium | reverse complement strand
GTATAAGATTAGTTGCGTGTTTTAAGCACCTAATTTAGCAAATACAAACCGAATAGAAAACCCGCAAGGATTTTCGTAAGTAGGCTTGCACTAGCAATTAATTTTATACGTCTTAAGTTTGCTATTCATTAAATTAGATTATAAATCAGAAAGAACAAAAGAGAGGATTAAGGTTAGTATATACGGTGAAGATTAAACTTCGACAACATTGATAATCCCCTCTCTTTTCTACTTTAATTTCGTTCAGTTCTGTGAGACGTTGATCTCGATTTTAAGTTGTTGAAAGCAAAGTAGATTGTCCTTTCAAAAATTCAGTTCTTATGAATAAAAATACAGAATTTTTTGGAATTGACATCAGCAAGGATGTGTTTGATGTTTATAGTAGTAAAACAGGACACCAAAGCTTTAAGAATGATGAAAGCGGATTTAAGGCCTTTAAAAAAGAGGTAAACAAAGACGCATTGGTCATTATGGAGGCCACAGGGTACTATCACTATCGATTCGCCCAGTTTCTGCATAAAAACAAGGTACGGGTATCGGTGGTCAATCCATTATCGGTAAAACGCTTTATCCAGATGAAGTTGGCCAAGGTTAAGACGGACAAGAGCGATGCCAAGGCCATTTGTGAGTATGGACAGATGAACGAGGTGCCATTGTACACGGCATTGACAGATGTCCAGGCCGAATGCCTGCAGCTCTTTAGATTGCTGGACAATTATCTAAAGAAGCGCACCCAGACCAAGAACAAGCTTCATGGAGAGGAAACATTGGGCATTCCATCCAAATATGTCCATCAGTCCTTAAAGCGTGATTTAAAACATTTGGACAAAGAGGTAACAGGTATAGAATCCCGATTGTTGGATTTGGTAAAACAAGACCAGCAACATCAGCTCACCTTGTTGAAAAGTATTCCAGGAATGGGCATAAAGACTGCTTTATTTTTGATAGTAGTGACCGATGGATTTAGCAAGTTTGAAACAGCATCACAGTTATGCAGTTATGTAGGGATCACACCTACCATTAGGGAGTCCGGGAGCAGTGTGAGAGGGCGGAGCAGGATTAGTAAAGTCGGCAATAAAAAGCTCAGAAATTTATTGTTTTTATGTGCGTTTTCAGCGTGTAAACATAACAAGGCGTGCAGGGAGATTTATGAGCGCATCATTGCAAAAGGAAAGAGTAAAAAACTGGCATTAATAGCGGTGGCAAATAAATTAATAAAACAAGCGTTTGCTATTGCAAAATCAGGAAGACCATACGATGAAAACTTTGTTTCAAAATTAGTCTAAAAAGACTTGTTTTTTAACTCAGCATCTATGTAAAAGCAGCCTGTCGAGTATCTTTAATGTTCTCTAAAAACACAAAGATATGAGTACTCAACAAACAAGCAAGCCTAAGTTATACATTGGCATAGACATTCACAAGCGAAGCTGGAAGATTCATTGTTCCACAGATTTGTTTTCTGGCAAGACCTTTAGTATGTCACCAATTCCAGAACAATTAAGGAATTATGTCGAGAAACATTTTTCAGAACACGAAGTTTCCACGGCCTATGAGGCAGGATGCTGTGGTTATTACGCCCATCGAGCCTTTATGGGTTACGGTTGGCATTCTTTAGTAGTGAATCCTGCAGATATTCATAGAAAGGGCAAAGAGAAGTTTACAAAGACAGATCACATTGATGCTCAGATTATAGCAAGGGAACTCAAGGATGGTAGACTTCAAAGTATCCATGTTCCCGATATGGAACGAGAGCAATTACGTTCACTTTTTCGCCGACGAAATAATTTGGTGAAGAATTATAGAAAAATCAAGAGCCTTATAAAGGGACAACTTCTCAATCAAGGGGTTAGTATTCCATGTGATTTTGACAACTCTCATTGGAGTCATAGTTTCCGTGATTGGTTGGATAATCTAGAGTTTGCCTACGTCCCTGCAAGAATGACATTGGACAGTCATATGCGTTATTTTAGGTTTGTAGACCAAGAGCTTCGGGATATCTCCTCTCAGCTGCGCCGTTACTGTAAAGAACATTACAGGAAGGATTATATGCTTTTAAGGAGTATCCCTGGTATAGGGGGAATTGTGGCCTGTGGAATTATCTGCGAGCTAGGTGATTTGCGTAGGTTTAAAAATATAAAGCATCTTTCGGGCTATGTGGGGCTTGCCCCTGGAATCTACCAGAGTGGAGACAATCTGAGGAATACAGGGATTACTCGACGGGCACATCAATTGATGCGTAGCTATTTCATAGAAGCTGCTTGGCAGGCCATACGTACCGATCCTGTAATGCAGGCCTATTACCGCAAGCACTTAGGTAAAAACGTAAAAGCAGTGATTGTGAAAATAGCCCGAAAATTACTAAGTAGAACACTGGCAGTGATAAAGACGGAGATTCCTTATGAAATAGGGGTCGTGTCTTGAAGAATTAAACATAATCAAATTTATAGCAAAGCTCATATGGAAGTACAAGCCTGTATCACAAAACAAAGAAGGTGACTTAATACTATAGGATCACATGACTCAGCAAGTGGACAGGCTTATTAACTTATATTCAAACAGATGCTAGTGACGTTTTTTTAAATGATCACATATAGGAGTACGAGCAAGTTATACAGTATTGAATTATTGATAATCCTATCGGAATTATCAACATTTCAACACTTCAAAATTATCATTATGGTATAATTAAAAA
>JBBKXS010000188.1:0-32703 GCA_037969605.1 Flavobacteriaceae bacterium | reverse complement strand
ATTTTGAAGCTTATGTTTCTCCATTTCAGATTTGAAGAATCTAATGTTTATATGCAATGTTTTTATGTTTTCAGTTTGTTGTAGTTCAGAATATGAAGACAAAATTGAAGACAATGCATGTGGTGGTAAGGCCGTGGTGTAAATCAAACTTCTGGAAAAGTTGACTAAATAGTGTTTTAGTTCAGCACTTCCCAAAATGGCTGCACCATGACTGCCAAGGGCTTTTCCAAAAGTTACCAATCTTGCAAATACAGTTCCTTCTAGCCCTAATTTTTGGATCAATCCTTTACCTTTTTCCCCAAACATACCTACCGCATGGGCCTCATCAACAATTAGAAAAGCCTTTTGCTTTTTGCATAATTTTGATAAGGATATTAAATCGGGCGAATCACCATCCATAGAAAACACGGATTCCGTAACAATATACACATGGTCAGATTTAATCCGTTTTAGTTTTTCGGCTAAATCCTCAACATCATTATGCTTGAACTTATAAGCTTTGGCGTTGGATAGTTGAATGCCATCTCTTATGGATGCGTGTATAAATTCGTCATATAAAATAATATCGCCACGTTGTGGCACGCTTGAAAAGAATCCTAAATTGGCATCATATCCTGAATTAAAAATTAGGGCAGCTTCACAATTATGAAATTCACAAAGGAGAGATTCTACTACAGGGTAAAGCGCATGATTGCCACTTAACAAGCGGGATCCGGTCGCTCCATTTTGAACAATATGATGTCCTAAAAGAAAATCGTGGGCCGCACTAAATAAGGTTTCAGATTTAGCAAATCCCAAATAGTCGTTGGAAGCGAAGTCTACCAAATTATGTTGTGTCCCAAGGTGCCGTAAGGTATCTTCTTGATGACGCTTCTCTAATTTAGATTTTAACTTTTCGGGAAGTTTGTTCATAAAACAAAAATACTATCTTAGGGACTTAAATGTTAATCCATGTACAGATTTCTTTTCATTTCCATGTGTTTTTTTATTTGGAAAAGTTCAATGGCTCAAATTTCAACCCGCTATACCATTTCATTTGAAAATGCTATTCATCACGAAGCTCAAATTACTGCCAGGTTTTCCAATTTAAAGGGCGATGAGGTAGAGTTCAGGATGAGTCGTTCGTCTCCTGGGCGGTATGCTTTACATGAGTTTGCTAAAAATGTGTATCATGTTGAAGTGACCGATAGCAAAGGCCATATTTTAAAGACCACAAGACCTGATCCGTATTCTTGGCATGTAAAAGGACATGACGGCACCATAAACCTAAGTTATACCTTGTTTGCCAATCATGGTGATGGCACTTACGCCCAAGTAGATGAAACCCATGCCCATTTAAATAGTCCAGCAACGTTTATGTATGTTCCTGAATTGTCTGAACAAGAATTTGAAGTGACCTTTAATGCGCGTGAAGATTTAGACTGGAAAGTGGCAACACAATTAAAACATGTATATGGCAAAACGTATTATGCCAAAGACCTACAGTACCTTATGGATAGCCCAACGGAAATTTCCAATTATAAAAAGAGATCCTTTCGGGTTGGCAATCAAACCATAAATTTTGTATTACATGATGATGAAGCCTCAGATAAAGACCTCAACCAATATTTTGAAAGCGTAAAAAAAATTGTGCTTCAAGAGGAAAAAGTTTTTGGGGAGTTGCCAATCTATGATTATGGAGAATATACCTTTCTTGCATGTTACATACCTAACGCGTCTGGTGATGGCATGGAACACCGCAACTCAACCGTAATAACCAATACCAGAAGCTTGGCTCATGGTGGAATTCAAAATAATATCAGTACCGTATCCCATGAATTTTTTCATTGTTGGAACGTAGAGCGCATTAGACCGCAGGCTTTGGAACCATTTAATTTTTCAAGGGCCAATATGAGTGGAGAGCTTTGGTTTGCCGAAGGTTTTACCGATTATTATGATGCGTTGACCTTGTGTAGAACAGGAATTTGGAGTATTGAAGCCTATTTAACAGATATGCAGAATAATTTTAATAAGGTTTGGACATCTCCAGGAAGACAGTTTTTTAACCCCATAGAGATGAGTTATCAAGCTCCCTTTGTAGACGCTGCCAAATCCGTAGATGAAACCAATAGGGAAAACACGTTTATCTCTTACTACAATTATGGTGATATGCTAGGCTTAGCTTTGGATTTGTCATTAAGGGAAATCCATCTCAATCTGGATGATTATATGAGATTGATGTGGAATAACTTTGGAAAACAAGGAAAATTCTATGCCGTTGAGGATTTAAAAAAAACATTGATAACTTATGCGGGTAAGGACTTTGGTAATTCATTCTTTGATGAATATATTTATAAAAGTGGAATGCCTGATTTTGAAAGGATATTTAAAAATGTTGGCATTAATTTAAAAGGTGATGAAAGCGAAGTGTCCTTTGGTGCTGAAGTGAGATTCCAAAAACTAATGGACAACCCCAGATTAGGCTCAACGGCCTATAATGCTGGGTTTCAAAAAGACGATAAAATTCTAAAGGCAGGAACCTTTGATATCAATAATATGGTGACTTTAGATATGATTTTGCATAAATATAAGATTGGAGACAAAGTTAAAATCACCTTCATACGTTATGAAAAGATTAGAGAAGTTGAGGTCACTTTAAAACCAGAACGCACCTATTATTTATCTTTAATGGCTAAAGATGCAACTTCAAATGAGATGATTCAGAATAGAATAAATTGGTTACATGCAAAGCAATGATATTACATATTGCAGGGCTTCTACTGATGAAGAACTTCATCAAATTCTAAAACTTCAGAAGCAAAATTTACCGGACTCACTGACCTTACCAGAAAAAGAAAATGATGGTTTTTTAACCCTAGTTCATACCTTTGAAATTCTTAAACAAATGAATGACTGTTGCCCACATATCATTGCTAAGAACAAGGATGATGTGGTGGGTTACGCTTTATGTATGCATCCGAAATTTGCTGATGAAATAGAAGTTCTGAAACCTATGTTTGAGGAAATAAACAAGCTCATTTCAGGTAATTTGGAGTATATCATCATGGGACAGATTTGTGTGGGCAAAAATTATAGAAAAAGAGGAATCTTCAGGGGGTTATATAGTTTTATGAAACAAGAACTTCAAACAGCTTTTAATAGTATTATTACCGAATTGGATGCAGACAACGGGCGCTCTTTAAACGCACATTTAGCTGTGGGATTTGAAATCATAAAGGAATATAATGCCTACAATAAGGGCTGGATTATTATATCTTTGAATTGCAGTGCCAGCTAACCCATTTAACGTAAATTAATTTTATCTTTATTGTATTAATTGTAATATATGAAAACAAAATCTTTGGACTCTACAGCCATTAGCTATAAAGAACCGGGAAAATTTGAAGAAACCCGCTGTGAAAAAATCCATAATGTCGTTTTTGAATCTTCATCCCAAGCTTCCATCTTAGTGGCAGAGGAAATCGCAAATTTAATAAGAACAAAACAACAAAAACAAAAGCCTTGTGTTTTAGGACTAGCCACTGGTTCTTCCCCAATTAAAGTTTATGAAGAATTGGTTAGAATGCATCGAGAGGAAGGGTTGAGTTTTGAAAATGTGATCACCTTTAATTTAGATGAATATTACTCCATGGCAAAACATAATATTCAGAGTTATTATTATTTTATGCATGAACATCTTTTTAATTACATCAACATTAAACCCGAAAACGTTCATATTCCTAACGGATTGGTCAGTGCTGAAGATTTGCATCAATATTGTATAGATTATGAAGAGAAAATCAAAACTGTTGGAGGTATAGATTTTCAACTTTTAGGAATTGGGAGAACGGGCCATATCGGGTTTAATGAACCAGGGTCACATTTTAATTCGGGAACTAGATCTATAACATTGGACCATATCACACGAGTCGATGCGGCCACAAGTTTTTTGGGAATAGATAACGTGCCCAGAAAAGCAATAACCATGGGAATTGGAACGGTTAGAAGCGCAAAACGGATTGTACTTTTAGCTTGGGGGATCAATAAGGCTGAAATTATTAAAAACACCATTGAGGGTGAAATAAACCCCAATGTTCCTGCAACCTATTTACAGGAGCATAATAACACCACATTTGTTCTGGATATTGAAGCGTCTTCAAATCTGACAAGAATTAAAACACCGTGGCTAGTTACTAATTGTATATGGACAGAAGCACTTAATTTCAAGGCTGTAGTTTGGTTAAGTCAATTATTGAACAAACCAATTTTAAAATTAACAGCCAAAGATTATAATGACAACGGGATGTCCAGTCTTTTGGCTGAAGAAGGAACTGCCTATGATTTAAATATTAAAATGTTCAATAAGTTGCAGCATTCCATAACAGGTTGGCCAGGAGGAAAACCTAATGCCGATGACACTAACCGACCAGAACGTGCTCTACCTAAAAGTAAAAGAGTTATCATTTTAAGCCCACATCCCGATGATGATGTGATCTCAATGGGAGGAACATTTGACCGATTAATTGAACAAGGCCATAATGTGCATGTGGTTTATCAAACTTCGGGGAATATTGCAGTGTCTGATGAGGAGGCTTTAAAATTTGCAGAAATAGCACTCTCCTTACATCCTAAATCCAAAAGCACTCAAAACATTATAGCTTATTTGAAGCAAACACAAAAAAATGATGTCGCGCCTTTAGAAGTCAGAAGGCTAAAAGCTATTATAAGAAGAAACGAATCCTATGCTGCAACTCGATATTTGGGATTGGAAGACCATAAAGTTCATTTTCTAGACCTTCCTTTTTATGAAACAGGAACTATTAAGAAGAAGGCACTTTCAAATGAAGATATTAAGATCATGTGCGATATCATAGTAGAAGTCAAGCCACATCAAATTTATGCTGCTGGCGATTTGGCGGATCCTCATGGGACACATAAAGTTTGTTTGGATGCTTTATCTCTTGCTTTAGAAAAGCTCAAAACTAAATCGTTTATGAAAGATTGTTGGGTTTGGTTATATAGAGGGGCTTGGCATGAATGGGAAGCCAATGAAATTGATATGGCTGTTCCTATGAGCCCAGACCAAGTATTAAGAAAACGGCATGCCATATTTTATCACCAATCACAGAAAGATGGTGTTATGTTTTTGGGTGACGATTCCAGAGAGTTTTGGGTTCGTGTTGAGGAGAGAAATATATTGACTGCTAAAAAATATAACGATTTAGGTTTGGCCGAATATGCAGCTATTGAAGCTTTTAAAAGGCACCATATTTAATATTTTTCTTTTAATAGAGTTTAACAAACACAGTATTTTCTAAATTAAATTTTATAGAAGATACATTCATTTTATGGTTTCAAGAGAACAACAGATTCAAAAATTAGAGGAAGCAATATCATGGGATTTTATAATTATTGGAGGTGGCGCGAGTGGTTTAGGAATTGCGGTTGACGCCGCAAGTAGAGGGTTTAAGACGGTGCTGTTCGAAGGTAATGATTTTGCAAAAGGAACTTCAAGTAAAAGCACAAAATTGGCTCATGGAGGCGTAAGGTATTTGGCTCAGGGCAATATAGATTTGGTGACTGAGGCACTTGAAGAACGAGGTATTTTGGCCAAAAATGCCAAACATCTTTTCAAAAACCTATCGTTTATTATTCCTAATTACAAATGGTGGCAAGGATACTATTACGTTATTGGTCTTAAAATTTATGACCTACTGTCCAAAAAGTTGAGCTTAGGGAAATCGGAATTAATAAATAAGACAAAAACTTTAAGCCTACTTCCCAATTTAAAAAAGGAACAGTTGTCTAGTGGCGTCATCTATCGCGACGGCCAGTTTGATGATTCCAGATTGGCCATCAATTTGGCCCAAACGGCCATTGAGCAAGGTGCAACGGTACTCAATTATTTTAAGGTTATTAATATCATGAGCGATACTAATGGCAAAAATGAAAGAGTTACGGTGGCAGACAGAGAAACAGACAAGGTCTATGACATTAAATCAAAATGTATCATTAATGCAACGGGAATATTTACAGACAAGATTTTAAAAATTAATGACCCCACGCATAAAAAAACTGTCATTCCAAGCCGAGGCATTCATTTAGTATTGGACAAGTCGTTTTTAAATAGTGATTATGCCATCATGATTCCTAAAACTTCAGACGGAAGGGTCTTGTTTATAATTCCTTGGCACGAAAAAGTTCTTGTTGGTACAACGGACACACCGATAAGAAAGAAAACCTTGGATCCTGTTGCTACAAAGGCTGAAATAAATTTTATACTAAAAAACGTCAAGCTCTATTTAAAGAAAGTCCCCAAAAAGAGAGATATCCTTTCAATCTTTGCAGGGTTGAGACCTCTTGCGGCACCCAAGGAGGACGATACTAAAACTAAAGAAGTATCTAGAAGCCATAAAATCATTGTATCGGACAGCAGCCTTATAAGCATCGTGGGTGGTAAGTGGACCACTTATAGAAAAATGGCAGAAGATGTAGTAGACAAATCCATTCAAATTCATCAGTATCTAAGAGTCAAATCAAAAACTAAGCACCTTCATATTCACGGAAACATTTTGAAAGCTTCAATAACTAAAGAGGATTACTTGAGTGTGTATGGATCAGATGCTGAAGATTTAAAAAAACTTGAGGAATCCAACATTTTATATTCTCAAAAAATTCATGTAAATTTCAACTTTACAGTTGCCCAAATTATATGGGCCATACGGCATGAAATGGCAAGAAGTGTTGAAGATGTTTTGGCTAGAAGAACAAGGTTATTGTTTTTGGATGCCAGGGCCGCTATAGTATCATCAGCGTTTGTTGCAAAAATCATGGCAGATGAGCTTAAAAGAGATAAAAATTGGATTGAAGAACAGGATGCGAAATTCAAAAAGGTAGCTATCAGTTATGTAATAGATCATTATTATGAGTAAACACTTTATTTTAGCCTTAGATCAAGGCACGACTTCATCCAGGGCCATTTTGTTTGACCATTCAGGTAAAAATAGAGCTACGACTCAAAAAGATTTCAAACAAATTTTTCCAAAACCAGGATGGGTAGAACATGATCCTGAAGACATTTGGGATTCACAAATACAATCGGCCTTAAATATTTCCGAACAAGCAAATATTTCGTTTAGCGACATTGCGGGAATAGGAATTACCAACCAAAGAGAGACCACAATAGTTTGGGATAAAGAAACTGGTAAACCCATTTATAATGCTATTGTTTGGCAAGATAGGAGAACCTCAAAATATTGTGATTCTCTTAAACAAAAGGGACATCTTGATCGTATTAAAAAGAAAACGGGGCTAATTATTGACGCTTATTTTTCGGCTACAAAATTAAAATGGATTTTAGACCATGTTGAGGGAGCAAGGGAAAAAGCTAAAGTAGGTAAATTATGTTTTGGAACAGTGGATACTTGGTTGATTTGGAACCTAACAAAGGGTAAAACCTTTGTTACGGATGTTTCAAATGCCAGTAGAACCATGTTGTTCAACATCAAAACACTGGAATGGGATACAGAACTTCTTGATTTATTTGAAATTCCTTTAAGTGTACTTCCCGAAGTTAAAGAAAGTAGTGAGATATATGGCGTTACAGATCGATCTATTTTTGGAGTCGAGATACCGATTGCGGGAATTGCTGGAGACCAACAGGCAGCACTTTTTGGTCAATTGTGTACTGAAAAGGGAATGGTAAAAAACACTTACGGAACGGGTTGTTTTTTGTTAATGAACACAGGTAACAAGCCCGTTTACTCTGAAAATAATCTCTTGACAACCATTGCTTGGAAAATCAATGGCAAAACCAGTTACGCCCTTGAAGGCAGTGTTTTTGTTGGTGGGGCTGTGGTACAATGGATTAGGGATGGTTTGCATTTGATAAAGGATGCCAAAGAAATTGAAGAATTGGCAAATGAAGTTGAAGATAATGGAGGAGTTTATTTCGTGCCAGCATTAACGGGTCTTGGTGCACCATATTGGGATTCTTATGCGAGAGGAACCATTATTGGGCTAACAAGAGGAACTACCAAATCGCACATAGCACGAGCTGCACTTGAAGGGATAGCGTATCAGGTTTATGATATTGTAAAATCTATGGAAGCCGACGCCAATGCAAAAGGCACGGAATTAAGGGTTGATGGGGGAGCCTCCGCCAATAATTTATTGTTGCAATTTCAAGCTGACATTTTTAAATTTCCTGTGGTCAGGCCAGATTTTTTAGAAACTACGGCTTTAGGAGCAGCTTATCTTGCAGGTTTAGCCGTAGGTTTTTGGGACACTGTGGATGAATTAAAAAAACAATGGTCAATTGATAGAATTTTTAAACCTAATCTTGAAGAAAGTAAGGTTACCAAATTGGTTGGGCAATGGCATAGAGCTGTTGCAAGATCAAAGGATTGGATTGAAGACTAACTAAAAACATATTTTATGACTCCGTTTATTGCTGAACTCTTAGGCACTTTTTTATTGATACTATTGGGGAATGGCGTTGTGGCCAATGTTGTTTTAGATGGCACTAAAGGCAACAATTCAGGTTGGATAGTCATCACAACAGGTTGGGCATTAGCCGTTTATACTGGAGTTCTTGTGGCAGGACCTTATAGTGGGGCACATTTAAATCCAGCTGTTACCTTATCGCTCGCAATAGGAGGCTTATTTGAATGGTCTTTGGTTGCTTCATATATTCTTGCTCAACTTATTGGAGCTATGTTAGGGGCATTTATGGTTTGGGTAATATATTACGATCATTATAAAATCACCGAAGATAAAAACAGTATCATAGCTACATTTTGTACGGCCCCAGCAATACGAAACCTTCCAATTAACTTAATCAGCGAAGCTGTTGGAACATTTGTTCTTCTTTTTGCAGTATTTTATATTGTTCCTCCAGATTTAATTATTGAAAATCAAAAAGTCAATTTTGGGTTAGGTTCGTTAGGGGCGATACCTGTGGCTTTTATTGTCTGGGTTATTGGACTTTGTTTAGGTGGGACGACAGGTTATGCTATTAATCCTGCAAGAGATTTAGGGCCAAGAATTATACATGCTTTGCTTCCTATAAGACATAAGAAAGATAGTGATTGGGGATATTCTTGGGTTCCAATAATGGGACCAATTATTGGTGGAGGATTCGCAGCTTTTTTATATTTGGTACTTCAATAAAATAAAGAAAAGCTTCGTGAAGACACTATAAAATATCCAAATAACTTATTTTACTTAATACTGATATTACCAAAAATTAAATGACATGGTTAATTTATCCACATTAGACTTCACAATAATTATTATATTTTTTTCCATCACCCTGCTTGTTGGAGTTTGGGTTTCCAAAAAATCTGGTAAAGATTCAGGTGAATTTTTCCTTTCAGGACGAACCATGCCTTGGTGGCTACTTGGACTTTCAATGGTTGCTACAACCTTTTCTACGGACACACCCAACTTAGTCACCGATATTGTTAGAACTAATGGGGTTTCTGGCAATTGGGTTTGGTGGGCCTTTTTAATAACAGGGCTTTTGACCGTATTTGTTTACGCAAAACTTTGGCGTAAGTCAAATGTCAATACCGATTTGGAGTTTTACGAATTGCGATATGGTGGCGCACCTGCAAGATTTTTAAGAAAATTTAGAGCGATATATTTAGGAGTCATTTTTAATGTGATTACCATGTCGGCAGTAACATTGGCGGCCATAAAAATTGGAGGTATTATGCTTGATTTGGAACCATGGCAAACGGTTATTAGCGCTGGCCTGGTCACAGTAACCTTTAGTGCTCTGGGAGGTTTTAAAGGTGTAGTATATACCGATTTTATATTGTTTTTTGTTGCTATGGGAGGCGCTATTGGAGCTGCATATTATTTGGTCAATATCCCAGAAGTAGGAGGTCTTGAAGCGTTAATGGCCAATGAAAATGTAGCTGATAAATTATCCATATTACCCGATTTTAGTGATACAAATGCTTTGATTGTATTATTGATTATTCCATTGGCGGTGCAATGGTGGAGTTCTTGGTACCCGGGAGCAGAACCAGGTGGGGGAGGTTATATTGCACAGCGTATGTTAGCGGCAAAAAATGAAAATCATGCCATTGGAGCAACGTTTTTCTTTAATATAATGCACTACGCTTTGCGACCTTGGCCTTGGATTTTAGTGGCTTTAGCATCGTTGGTGGTATTTCCAGATATTGCCAGTATACATCAGGCATTTCCAAATATTGCTCAAGATAAACTGGGCCATGACTTGGCATATTCCGCCATGTTGACCAAATTACCTAGCGGATTATTGGGTTTGGTCTTAGCCTCTTTAATAGCAGCCTACATGAGTACTATTTCAACACAATTAAATTGGGGGTCATCATATATTGTTTTTGATTTCTATAAACAGCAAATCAATCCTAATGCATCTGAGAAACGTTTAGTTGCAGTAGGAAGAATTTCAACGGTTGTCCTCATGGTGATTAGCGCCATTGTTGCCTTGCTGTTACAAAACGCATTACAACTGTTCAATTTACTATTGGTTTTTGGAGCAGGTACAGGCCTCATCTTTATCCTTAGATGGTTTTGGTGGCGCATTAATGCTTGGAGTGAGATTACCGCCATGTTTGCTTCTGGAATTGTGACTTTGGTTTTGGCAATCCCTTCTGTAGATATTTATTTATTTGGTGATACAGAAGGACTATTGCCGAGTTGGTCAAAATATATTATAGTTGTTGGCATTACAAGTTTGGTTTGGATTGTTTCTACCTTTATTACTAAACCTGAAGATAAAGAAGTGCTTCATAAATTTTATAAAAAAACCCAACCAGGCGGTCCTGGATGGACTAAAATAGTTGATGAAGCAAGTGCTAATAATATAGAGCTTAATGATGATCATCAAAAGTGGAGCGTTCCTTCAGGAATATTAGCCATGTTACTTGGGTGTGTCCTCATTTATAGCTGTATGTTTGCTACTGGACATTTCATATATGGGAATTATACATATGCGATCATTTTAACTGGATTAGCCACTGCTTCTGGGTTACTGCTTATTAAAGTTTGGAAAAGAATTAAAACCACTATTTTATAAAATCCATTAATAATTTTTCTTTTATATACCGTTGTTAAAATTTGGGCATAAAAAAAGTGAGGTAATAAACCTCACTTTTTTATATTTTTTACTTTAATGCAGATATTAATCTGCTAATACGATGATTCTGTTATCTTTCAATTCAATGGTCCCGGAATTGATTTTAACCGTTAGTATTTTTTTATCATTAGAAAGGGGAACTATATTTTCATGAAGTTCGTCAAAATCAATTGGGCTTTGGTTGTGGGTTCTAATTCTAACCGTTCCTTCTTTTAAAAGAGAAACAATAGGGGCGTGATTTTTTAACATCTCGAATTCACCCATAACGCCAGGTACAATAACCGAATCCACTTCTGAACTAAATAAGGTTGCTTCTGGTGATACTATTTCTAAATACATATTATATGTTGTTTGTTGTATGCTGTTTGTTGTAGGCATTTTTTAGCAACCATCAACTAGCAACTATTAACCAATTACGCTTCAGCTAACATTTTTTCTCCAGCTGTAATAGCTTCTTCAATGGTTCCTTTAAGGTTGAATGCTGCTTCCGGTAAGTGATCTAACTCGCCATCCATGATCATATTAAAACCTTTAATAGTTTCCTTAATATCAACCAAAACCCCTGGAATACCAGTAAATTGTTCAGCTACATGGAAAGGTTGGGATAAGAAACGTTGCACACGTCTCGCACGTCCTACAGCTAATTTGTCATATTCGGAAAGTTCTTCCATTCCCAAAATAGCAATAATATCCTGTAATTCTTTATAGTGTTGTAATAACTCCTTAACACGTTGGGCACAGGCATAATGTTCTTTTCCTAAAACATCAGCTGTAAGAATTCGCGATGTGGAATCTAAAGGGTCCACTGCTGGATAAATACCGAGCTCTGCAATTTTACGTGACAATACTGTTGTAGCATCTAAATGCGCAAAAGTAGTAGCAGGCGCAGGGTCAGTTAAATCATCCGCAGGAACATATACTGCTTGTACCGACGTAATAGAACCTCTTTTTGTTGAAGTAATTCGCTCTTGCATCGCACCCATTTCGGTTGCCAGCGTAGGTTGATAACCAACAGCTGAAGGCATACGACCAAGTAAAGCCGATACTTCAGAACCCGCTTGTGTAAAACGGAATATATTATCAACAAAGAATAACACATCTTTTCCTTGACCTTCACCTGCTCCATCACGGAAATATTCAGCAATTGTTAATCCAGACAAAGCCACACGCGCACGTGCTCCTGGAGGTTCGTTCATTTGTCCAAAGACGAAAGCGGCTTTAGATTCTTTAAGCGCAGTTTTATCTACTAGAGACAAATCCCATCCACCTTCTTCCATAGAATGCATAAAGTCATCACCATATTTAATAATCCCCGACTCCAACATTTCCCTTAAAAGGTCATTACCTTCACGAGTACGCTCTCCAACTCCAGCAAAAACTGAAAGTCCACCATGAGCTTTCGCAATGTTGTTAATCAATTCCATCAATAATACTGTTTTACCAACGCCGGCACCACCAAATAAACCAATTTTACCACCTTTTGCATAAGGCTCAACAAGGTCGATAACTTTGATACCTGTAAACAATACTTCTGTAGAGGTCGATAAGTCTTCAAATTTTGGAGCTTCACGGTGAATCGGTAAACCAGATTTACCAGCTTTAGGCAAATCGGCCATACCATCAATAGCATCTCCAATAACATTAAACAATCGCCCATAAATATCTTCACCAATAGGCATTTGAATTGGGGCGCCAGTTGCGACCACTTCGGTGCCTCGGCTCAAACCATCAGAAGAATCCATAGCTATAGTGCGTACAGTATCCTCACCAATATGAGATTGTACTTCTAGTACTAAAATAGAGCCGTCTGGCCTTTTGATTTCTAATGAATCATAAATTTTTGGAAGTTCAGCACCAGCTCCGAATTCCACATCGATTACTGGACCAACTATTTGAGCAACTTTACCTGTAACTTTTGACATCACCTATGTGTTTAATATTTAGATATTTTAATAATGGAAAACATACTTTTTTTGCGCTGCAAAGATATATTTTTTAATTTAAAAGCAAAGTCATTTTTTTAGCTTTTTTATACATAAAAAAACGCCCTCGTTTTGAAGGCGTTTT
This sequence comes from Flavobacteriaceae bacterium, assembly GCA_037969605.1. Taxonomy (GTDB): domain Bacteria; phylum Bacteroidota; class Bacteroidia; order Flavobacteriales; family Flavobacteriaceae; genus Geojedonia. The sequence goes on along the minus strand of JBBKXS010000188.1, from coordinate 19,526 downwards.
TTGCTTTATAAATTCAAGAAGATTAATTGCTTATAGTCCATGAAACAAAATATTGAGATCCTATGAATGGACCACCAACAGCACTTTGAAATTCTTTTCCTCCCAAATTGGTTGCACCAATTTTAAAAATCGAATGTCGTGAAGGAACAGAATTGTTAGTTTGTGCATCAACCACGGTTCTAGCTGGCATGATGGCATTAGCAATACTTGCTTGCCAAAAATACTCATCGCTCCATCTTACATTCACACCAAAGCCGAAATCTTTAAATAAATTTTCACTACCAAATGAAGCTTTTACTTTATGCTCAGGAGTGTTAAAGCCTGCACTAAAGTCGGGTTCAGATGCCTGATCAAAATCTAATTTGGCATAGGCATAGTTGATGCCGAAATTAAATTTATTGGCAATTTTGGTTGATAATCCAATTGCTGCTCCATAAGAACTAACATCGGCAGATGAATTTGTGTTGACTTGAAAAACGGTATAATTTCCTGTTGGGCCATTTAATAAACCATTTGCAATATCTAAAACACCCGAAAGGTCTGATGTAGATCCATTGTTTGGAGTTATAACTAGTTTTTCAGCTAAAAAGTCATTGTATTTATTATAGTAAATATTTAAATCTGTAGTAAATGGGCCTATTTTTCCTCGATAACCAACATCATATGCCGTAACCTGTTCTTGTTTTACAAGGGGCGTTACTATAGGAGTTAATAATCCCGCATTTTGTTGCACAGCTAATTGTGGATTGGTTCCACCTGCAATAGCAGTCTGTACAGCAAGTCCAAAAACTCCAACCGATTCTCTGGTATAAGAATTAAAATAAGCATCTCTAGGTGTAAGTGCTGTTCCCGGTAAATCACGATCTAAATTTGCTGGAGCTCCACCTACTAATATAGCTCTTCCAACATTGAAACCAATGAATAAAGCTTGTGTGTGCGGGTTTCTAAACCCTGTTTGAACTGATGCTCTAAAGTTATGTTCTCTATTTTCACCTGCTGAATACCCTACTGAAAATCTTGGGGAATAGCTAGCATCAAAAAATTCATTTTTATCATAACGTATAGAACCAGTAAGCTTTAAACGGTCATCGGCTAATTTTTTTATGGCTTGAACATATGCTCCATATTCATAATAATCAATTGGCCCGTCATAATCCGTAAAAATCGTTCCACTTGAATTTAAGGAGTACTGTCTGTAAGAACCTCCTATTTGTAGGTCCATAACGTCATTTAATAAGGATTTAAAGTTGTAATTTCCTTCTCCAACATACATTTTGGTATTATCAAGAAATTTTGAACCAGTAGAAACATTAGGATCATTAGTTACTTTGTCAAACAAAGCGTTAAATTCAGGTGTACCAGGTTGAGGTGTTACCACTTGATCAGCAAATTGTCTTGCTCCTGCATGCGCTTGTGCATCATTAGCACCACCACCAATATTGGCTAAATAAGCGCCTACATAATTACCAAACCATTCTTGAGCACGAACTTTATTCATATTAATGCCCGTAAAACGCATATCATAACTTTTACCAGCGCTTTCTCCAGTGGTGTATCCTCTTAAGAAAAAGTTTTCACCTCTAATTTCTAATTTATGTTGCTGTAGCGTGAAATCTTTAATTTGATACCTGTTTGCACCTTGATAAATAGTGCTTCCACGACCGATTTTCGATTTCCATTCTATTTCAATATCATTAGCGAATGGACGATAATTCAATGTAAAATCGGCTTTAAGACTATTGGCATCATAATCAGTCAAATCCGATTCATGGTAGCCTGTTCTTCCAACATTTACCGCTGGAACAAAAGCACTAGATCCGCTTGGGAGTTGACCTTGGGCTTCCATTAATTGTGCAAATTGACGCAGGTTTAAACCAAGGCCTCCTAAGGTCACTTCGTCTCCATAAATGTTTAAAGCATCATGAGAAGGACTTGATCTAAAAGGGAGAATGGCATCTGGTGTACCAAGTGCTCCTAACACATATTGATTGGTGTCGTTAGCATGCCAATCTGTACCTTTTAAATATGAAAATGATGCTTTTCCAGCAAATTTATCACTAAACTTATAAGCGGCTCTTATCCCAAAATCAGTATAACTGTTATCTCCAGCTTCTTTTTGGGATGTAATTCCTTGTTTGTAATAAAAGTTAATGCCTTGATGGTCAAATGGGTTTTTACTGTTCATAAAAAGAATCCCATTAAACGCATTGGCTCCATATAATGCTGAAGATGCTCCTGGCAATAACTCAACACTTTTAACATCCAATTCATTCAATCCTAACATATTGCCTATTACAAAATTTAAAACTGGAGAGGCATTGTCCATTCCATCAACCAATTGAACAAAACGGGTGTTGGCATAAGTGGCAAATCCTCGAGTATTTACAGAGTTAAAAGTTAAACTACCTTGGTGAACATCCACTCCTTTTAAGTTTTCTAAACTATTATAAAAACTTGGGGCAGAAGATAACTTAATATCGCTTGCACTTAATCTTTCAATAGTTACGGGAGATTCTCTAACACTTTCAGGTGTTCTTGATGCTGAAATTACAATTTCGTCCAATTCACTTCCTTCAGTTAAAACAAAAGTCAAAGTTTGTGAATTGGAGGTAACTCCCGCCGTTTCAGTTCCAAAGCCTACACTACTTACTTGAATAGAAAATGGAGGTTCTTGATTTACATTTAATGTAAAGCTACCGTCAAAATCTGAAACAGTTCCAGTTGAAGTACCCACTACAATAATGTTAGCGCCTGGTAAAGGTTGACCATTATTATCTGTCACTTTACCCGTTACTGTAGTTTGGGCAAATGATATTGCACAACAAAACAGCATAAAAATTTTGGTGATTGTTTTCATTTTAGTGAATTAGTTAATTTTCGCAAACGAATATAAATAATTAAATGACACGTCAAAAGAATTTTATAATAAATTATGCGCGCATAGTATTATTTGATATTAATTCATTGATTACATTACATATATGTCATATTAAAAATAGTGAAAAGGGAAGAATAAATATGTTTTTAAGAGGATTATTAATTTGGGCTTACTATTCGACGGTTACAGATTTGGCCAAATTTCTTGGTTGGTCGACATTTCTGCCCAGCATAACAGCAATGTGGTACGAAAGTAGTTGAAGTGGAATTGTAGTAAGTAACGGCGATAATGAATCTAAAGTTTCAGGAATTTCAATAACATGGTCCGCTAGTTCTCTTACGCTTTTATCACCTATGGTTACAATTCCAATAATTTTTCCCTTGCGCGACTTTATTTCCTGAATATTGCTTAACACTTTTTCATAATGACCTTTTTTGGTAGCGATAACCACAATAGGCATGTTTTCATCAATTAATGCTATTGGGCCATGTTTCATTTCTGCGGCCGGGTAACCTTCGGCATGAATATAGGAAATCTCTTTGAGCTTTAAGGCACCTTCCAAGGCAACCGGGAAATTATAACCCCTGCCTAAGTATAAAAAGTTTTTGGTGTCTTTATAGATTGAAGCAATTGTTTTTACATAGGAGTCGGTTAATAATGTTTCTTCAACCTTTTTAGGGATCAATTCCAGCTCGATTAAATGGTTCCTAAACTCAGAACTGGAAATGGCACCCTTTGCCCTAGCAAGTCGTAATGCAATTAAGGTCAATACCGTAATTTGAGTTGTAAAAGCTTTTGTAGAAGCAACACCAATTTCAGGCCCTGCATGCGTATAAGCCCCAGCATTTGTTTCTCTGGCTATTGAAGAACCAACCACATTGCAAACACCAAATACAAAAGCACCTTTTGATTTTGCCAATTTAATGGCTGCCAAGGTATCGGCAGTTTCTCCAGATTGGGATATGGCAATAACAACATCGTTTTCTGTGATTACTGGATTTCGATACCTGAATTCTGAAGCATATTCAACCTCTACCGGAATTCTTGCCAAATCTTCAAAAATATATTCAGCTACCAAACCTGCATGCCATGAAGTACCACAAGCCACAATAATGATTCTGTTGGCATTGAGGAACTTTTTCATATTGTCCTCAACTCCAGCCATTTTAATTATGGCTTCATTTGATTTCAAACGCCCTCTAAAGGTATCCAAAATAGCATTGGGCTGCTCAAAGATTTCTTTGAGCATAAAATGCTCATAACCCCCTTTTTCAATTTGTTCAAGATTTATTTTTAACTCTTGCATATAAGGATCCACAAGAGAATCATCTTTGATTTTTCTAATTTTTATGTCTTTGCCTCTTCTAATTATCGCCATTTCTTCATCTTCAAGATAAATGGCGTTTTTAGTATATTCAATAAATGGAGAGGCATCACTGGCTATAAAAAACTCATCCTCACCAATTCCTATTGCTAGAGGACTTCCTAGTTTGGCAACAACGATTTCATTCGGTTTGTTTTTATCGAAAACAGCAATGGCATAAGCACCAACAACTTGGTTTAAGGCGATTTGGACAGCCTTCCCAAGTTTAATGTCCACTTCCTTATTCTTAACATCCTCAATAAGGTTTACCAATACTTCGGTATCTGTATCGGATTTAAATTGAAAGCCCCTTTTTATAAGTTCTTTTTTTAAGGGATCATAGTTTTCGATAATTCCATTGTGGATTATAACTAAATTACCCGAATTGGACGTGTGTGGATGTGAATTGATGTCATTTGGAACGCCGTGTGTCGCCCAGCGTGTGTGACCGATACCTAATGTTCCATTTGTGGAAATTTCATCTTTTAACTTAAGTTCAAGATCTGCTACTTTACCTTTGGTTTTGCATAACTTAATGTTGTTGCCGTCGTAAAGTGCGATACCGGCACTATCATAACCTCTATATTCCAATCGTTTTAATCCATTGATAATAATTGGATAAGCTTCACGATGTCCAATATACCCTACGATTCCACACATAGTATTTTAATTACTTTTAGGTTCAGTGTAAAAGATTTCTAAATATACCTTTTTTTCTTCATTGGAAGTATTGCTGCCAATGAGAACAGTGCCACGAGGAGTAATGATTGAACTTAGTGGGACTTTATTTGTTAAGTCATTATTAGTTAAAACTTTGTACTGCTGACTGTTGGATTCAATATTTACGTTAGTACTAACTGCCAGACCTAATTTTACATTCGTAGAGTCATTTGAAAGAATATTTTTAAGATGCTCTGTGAATTTAATTTTATACTTAATACCCTCCCCATTAGGTTCATTATTTAGGCGTTTTAATTTTCCTAGGTGAATTATCGTGGAGTTTATAGGATCAGTTGTGTTTGACGAAATATCTGAAAAGTAATCAATTAGTGGCCTTTTATTTTCTAGGTCATACAAGTAGATTCTATCCGGTTCTTTAAGTCCTTGCATCAGAGTTTGGTCCACATAAAACACTAGATTGGCTTCATTAATTAGCCATTTTCCTTTTTTGCTTTTATAGTATTCCAATTGAGGGACATCTAAGCCTGAATCTGGGTCTTGAATTACACCACTAAATAAATTAATTATAGCTACAGAACCCTGTCCTCCTTTAAGATAGAGTTTTTCATCACCATTGATTTTATCACCATCTGGCTTTATTAAACTGGGCTCTGATATAAAATTAACACGATTTCCAGTAAACGTAAAAACATAGGAACGAGTTACTCGGCTATCACTTACGGTGGGGGAGTCAATTGTATAATACATTGTAATGTTAGCATTCACGTTTGCAAAATTTAACAGGGTCATATTCCCATCTGGACTGCTGGATTCTGCTTTAAAATAAAGGCCTCTAAAGTAATCTTTAAAATTGTTTGCGTTGCTCAATTCAGGTTCTCTCTCTTTTTCAATAATCTTTTGCAACCAAAAATCTGTATCTAATTTTAATCGAAGTGCGGGAACCAGTCTTGAACTGATTCCGCCTATAGAGTCCAATAGGGGGATTTCTTTTTCACTTGGCAAAAAGTCATCAACTTCGTGAATCAAAGTTCCTTCCAATTGTGCAGGACTAATTTGATCTAAGCCAGTAGAACCATCTGAAAAATAAGATTGTGGGGTATTTATTGACGAAACAGGGTTAAAATCCCGTAAAAAATAATTGCTTTCAAAAATTGAAAGCTTTATAGGAGTTGAACCAAAAACCGAATCCAATTTATAAATGGTTTCACCATCTTCTTTCAATTCTACAACTCGACTAAAATAAGGAATGACTAAAACCACTGAATCCATTACAACATTTTCACCGAATTGTCGATCTATAGATTCTTTACTTATTTGTGTGACTACACTTGCTGTGGAACTCCCATATATAGGGTCATTATATACCCCTAAATAATTAATGGGTAAGTTATTAGTTTGAATAGGATCTAGTTTTTTGTTGTAAGCAGTAACATTAAATTTTATACTGCTAGTATTAAAATGCGTTGCATTATCATTGTTAATAATGTCTGAATCTAAACTTGCAAAATCTTTGTCACAGGCTATAAATGAACTTATTAATAAGGTTACAACGGCAAAATTTTTAAGGGCAATATGTTTCTTTTTCATTAATGTATATCTAGTTTAACACTTTAGTATTGTAAAACTCTGAGTAAGGCTCTGCAAACTCTTCAAGAGAAAAATACTCTAGAACAGGTTTGTTGGAAGCTTTTAAATAGGCTTCTAATTCTTTTGGAATTTCTACCGATCCTTTAATCAATGCATCCGAATAATCGATGGCAACTTTCATAAGATTAATATAAGACGGTTGTTCAAGATGTTTTATGGCATCTTCATTAATATTGTCGAACCGTACTTTATTGATCATATTGGTATCTAACGTCTCATCAAAGCTTTGATTGTATACGGAGGTCACAATTTTACTTTCAGTAAAAAGAGGCTCGTTTTTGTAGAATTCCTTTAAATAAATAGGCAATAAAGAGGCCAACCATCCATTGACATGAATAATATCTGGAGACCAATTCAGCTTTTTTACAGTTTCTATAACACCTTTTGCGAAAAAAATTGCACGTTCGTCATTATCACTATAAAGTTTGCCATCTTCATCGGTTAAAGTGGCTTTTCTCTTAAAATAATCTTCATTATCTATAAAATAGACTTGAATGCGCTCTTTAGGAATTGATGCCACTTTAATAATCAAGGGCATATCCAGATCGTTAATTACCAAATTAATACCCGATAACCTTATAACCTCATGGAGTTGGTGTCTTCTTTCATTGATATTTCCATAACGAGGCATAAATATTCTTATTTGCCCTCCTTGTTTGTTTACCATTTTTGGCGCTTCAAATGACATTGAAGAAATCTCGGTTTCAGGCAAATATGGCACAACTTCGGATGACACATATAATATTCGCTTATCTTTCATTCGTTTCTGTTTAATGGTGTTATAACAGTCTTATGCAACTCGCTAGGAATAATTTTTTGACTCTTCAAATGATTATTAAGCTTGCTTCACAAATCAGCTCGTTTGGAAAATTATAATTAAAAAACATGCAAAATTACAAAAATTTATGCAGATTGCTAGTAATATATTAAGTTTACGGGCTGTTAAACTTTTGTTATAGCGTGGATATTTATCAAAAAAAAAATGAGTTGAATCTCTTTATCGAGAGCCTAAAATTACAGGATCTTTCTATAGGGTTGGTGCCTACAATGGGTGCATTGCACCTAGGGCATTTATCAATTATTAAAAAAGCTTTGATAGAAAATGACAAGGTGATTGTAAGCATTTTTGTAAATCCAACACAATTTGACAATAAAGAAGATCTTGAAAAATACCCCAGAACTTTAGAAACTGATATTGAATTGTTAAAAACATTACACAATGATCATATTATTATTTATGCCCCGAGTGTTAAAGATGTTTATGGAATTAATGTAAATGCAACAGATTTTCATTTTGATGGATTAGAAGATGCCATGGAAGGAAAATTTAGGCTTGGGCATTTTGACGGTGTTGGTACCGTTGTAAAGCGTTTGTTCGAAATCGTGAAGCCTGACAACGCTTATTTTGGAGAAAAAGACTTCCAGCAATTGATGATCATTAAAAAATTGGTCGAAAAATTTAAGCTTCCTGTTCACGTAGTTGGTTGTAAAATTTATAGAGAAAAAGATGGTTTGGCCATGAGTTCACGAAACACACGTTTAAAGCCTGAGTATAGAAAGGCAGCTCCTTTTATTTATCAAACCCTAAAAGCCGCCAAAGTGAAATTCGCAACAAAAAGTGCCAATAAGGTTGTAGATTGGGTTGAAAACCAGTTTGCCAAAAACAGCATATTAAGATTGGAATACTTTACAATTGCCGAAACCTCAACCCTAGGTGCATTCAAACGAAAATCCAAGAAAAAAACGTATAGGGCTTTTATCGCAGTCTATGCAGATGACATAAGACTTATTGACAATATCGCTGTAAATTAATTACTTTTACACATGAAATTTCATGCTGTAAAACTGATAATGTTACAGATAAAGTTTTAAATGCTCTTTAATATTTTCTGTTAAAGACATTCAACCTAATTAAAATAGAGATTTTTGAGTAAAAAGATGAAAACCGTACTTAAAATAACCTTACCCTTGGTATTGGGAATAATTTTAGTATGGTATTCATTGTCCAAAATTTCGTTTCATGAATTGCTGCAATATTTTAAGAATGCTGATTATTTTTATATAAGCTTAGGCTTGTTATTTGGTCTGTTAAGTCATTTATCCCGTGCCTATCGTTGGAAATTTATGATAGAACCAATGGGCTATACTTTACGATTACCAAACAGTATTATGGCAGTTTTTGCGGCCTATTTGGTCAATTACACTATTCCAAGAGCTGGCGAGATTGTTAGAGGCAGCATACTTACCAATTATGAAGGTGTCCCATTTGAAAAAGGCCTGGGTACTATTGTTGCAGAACGCATAGCAGATATGTTGGTTATGGTTTTAATCATAATTATTACTTTGCTTTTGGAATTTGAATTTATTTATGAATTTTTTTCTGCACGGTTTAATCCTCTCAAAATAGTTTTAGGAAGTATTATTTTACTAGGTATAGGAATCCTGTTTTTTATTTTTATTAAGCGCAGCACATCAAATTTTGCAATCAAAATCAAAACATTCGTCAGTGGTTTGATTGAGGGTTCCATGAGCATTTTTAAAATGAAAAATAAATGGGCATATATTTTTCATACATTTTTTATTTGGGCCATGTATTTGTTGATGTTTTATGTTACAACTTTTGCCTTAGAAGAAACTACCAATTTGCCCCTCTCAGCCATTTTATTGGGGTTTATATCGGCTAGTTTTAGCATTGCAGCAACCAATGGTGGTATTGGCTCATATCCAGTAGCAGTTTATATTGCCTTTTCAATGTTTGCAATAGCAAAAGAACCTAGCCTCGCATTTGGATGGATCATGTGGTCATCCCAAACCTTGATGATTATTATTTTTGGGGGACTATCCTTAATTTATCTCCCTATTTATAATAGAAGAAAATAATTTTTTACCTTGCCAAAACAATTTAAATCTACCAGTCATGAACAAAATCATTTTATGTTTTGTATTGAGTTTTGCCACCTACTCTATACATTCCCAAGCAATTTACGAAACAATTTATTCAAAAAAACTGAACGAAGATCGCCAGTTGAAAATTCTATTACCACGAGGATATGATGATGAAAAGCCTAAAAAATATCCCCTTATAATTGTACTTGATGGGGATTATCTATTTGAAGCTGTTTCAGGGAATGTTGATTATTATTCCTATTGGGAAGACATGCCGGAAGCCATTGTAGTTGGAGTCAAACAAGAGGACAAGCGTAATGATGATAGCATGTATTCCGAACAAAACTCTTTGCCAATAGATAAAGGAGCTGCTTTTTTTGAATTTATAGGAATGGAGCTTATACCTTATTTAAACAACAGCTTTAAAACCGAAAACTTTAGAGTGGCCGTTGGGCATGGTGAAACCGCAAATTTTATAGACTATTACTTATTAAAGGACATTCCGCTTTTTCAAGCCTATATTAGTATTAGTCCTGATTTAGCACCAAAGATGAGCCAATATCTTACCGACCGATTTAAAACAGTTCAAACTAAGATATTTTACTATTTAGCAACCTCAAGTAATGATGTGCCATCAATTAAAGAGGGCGCGGAAAGTTTGAACAAAAATATTGCAGCTTTAGACAACAAAAACCTGCTTTATAATTTCGATAATTTCGATGGGCCTTCCCATTATTCTCTTCCTGCACATGCTATTCCAAAAGCATTGGAGAGTATCTTTTTTGTGTTTCAACCAATCACCAAAAAAGAATATAACGAGTCCATTTTAAAACTGGATACTTCTCCAGTAGAATATTTAACTGAAAAATATCAGATGATAAAAGATTTGTTCGGAATGGAGAAGAAAATCTTGATCAATGACTTTAAAGCTATTGAAGCTGCAATTGAAAAAAAGGAGCAATTCCAATACTTTGAAGACTTGGGCAAACTTGCCAGAAACGAATATCCGGACACCCTATTGGGGCATTATTATTTAGCACGGTATTACGAAGAAATTGGAGAACCCAAAAAAGCAATGAAAACCTATCGATCAGCTTATATCCTTGAAGAAATAGGAGGTATCACAAAAGATATGATGCTGGAAAAAGCAGATGAGATTAAAGCTGATTTTGGGTATTAATGGCTAAAATAAAAACATCATTTTTTTGTCAAAATTGTGGTAGCCAATTTTCTAAATGGCAGGGGCAATGTACGGCTTGTAAAGAGTGGAATACCATTGTTGAAGAAGTTATTCAAATACCTGAGAAAACTGACTGGAAATCTCAAACACCTTCTACAAAAAGAGTGTCAATGCCCTTAAAAATCGATGAGATTGATATCTCCCAAGAAGCAAGATTAAGGACACAGGACGAAGAATTCAATCGGGTTTTGGGAGGCGGATTGGTCCCCGGGTCCTTAACGCTTTTGGGAGGAGAACCAGGCATTGGTAAAAGCACATTATTACTACAAATAGCTTTAAAACTGCCCTATAAAACTTTATATGTTTCAGGAGAAGAATGCCAGAAACAAATAAAAATGCGTGCCGAACGTATCAATCCACTTCATAATAATTGTTATGTTTTAACCGAGACCAAAACCCAAAACATCTTTAAACAAATTGAAGCATTGGAACCCGATATTGTGGTGATTGATTCCATACAAACTTTGCATAGTGATTATATCGAATCGTCTTCTGGTAGCATTTCCCAAATTAAGGAATGTGCCACAGAACTGATAAAGTTTGCTAAAGAAACAGCAACCCCTGTTGTGTTAATCGGACACATTACCAAAGACGGAAGTATCGCAGGGCCAAAAATTTTAGAGCATATGGTTGATACCGTGTTGCAATTTGAAGGCGACCGTAATCATGTATTCCGAATTTTAAGAGCCAATAAAAATCGTTTTGGTTCTACCAATGAACTTGGTATTTACGAAATGCACGGATCGGGATTACGTGAAGTTTCAAATCCGTCTGAAGTATTGATTTCCAAAAAAGATGAAGAATTAAGCGGGAATGCAATAGCAGTGACCATGGAAGGCGTACGCCCATTGCTCATAGAAATTCAAGCTCTGGTTAGCACAGCAGTATATGGTACACCACAACGAAGTGCAACTGGATTTAATGCCAAACGCTTAAATATGTTATTGGCCGTTCTAGAGAAGCGTGCAGGATTTAGACTAGCTGCAAAAGATGTCTTTTTAAATATTACAGGTGGCATCACAGTTGATGATCCAGCCATAGATTTGGCGGTTGTGGCTGCCATCTTATCGTCCAACGAGGATGTGTCACTACAAAAGGATTTCTGCTTTGCAGCCGAAGTCGGTCTCTCTGGAGAAATACGCCCTGTACAACGGGTAGAACAACGCATTTTGGAAGCCGAGAAACTAGGCTTCTCGACTATTTTTGTATCCAAATACAATAAAATTGCATTAAAAAACACAGTAATAAAAATTCAATTGATATCTAAAATTGAGGACTTAATAACGTTAATTGTTTAAAATGATATGAGAGTAAAAGAAATAAGTTTAAGTATTTTTATTGTAACCATGTGTGCTTGTGCCCCAAAAACTTATCCATCCACCGATGTTATAATAAAAGAAACCAAGGGATACGTGGAGAAAACAAATGCGAACAGGAATTTGGAAGAGTCATTTGATGAAGGAGCGCTCACAGATGTAAGCGGTAATGAGGACATAGGGTATTTTAAGTATTATACCTATCATGATAGGGAATCTAATGAGTTAATTCGGATTAAAAATATAGAAACTACCGATAATACGGTTGCAGAGAATTTCTACTTTAAGGCCTCTAAATTAGTTTTTATTAATGTAAAAACAGATAGGGAGCCGGTAAAAGAAATGTATATTATTAATGGGAAAGTGGTTAATAAAACAACGGTCAATTCAAAATATATGGAGGTGCTTTTAAACAAAGCGAAGTTGTTTCAAAGTGAATTTAATAAAAGGGATTAATTTCATTTTTTCAGTTAATTGATCAGATTTTAGTTTTTGGTATTTAACAGCTTCTTTTTTCTCAAAAATCATTAATTTCGCACCTCGAAAAGAAATTTGATTCCATGAACCGGAAATTTCCTGAATATAAAGGGCTTGACTTACCAAAAGTTGCAGAAGACATTCTCAGCTATTGGCAGGAACATAACATCTTCGAAAAAAGTGTTACGACCCGTGAGGGCCATGAACCTTATGTGTTTTATGAAGGACCTCCTTCAGCAAACGGACTTCCAGGTGTACATCATGTTTTGGCTAGGGCGATTAAAGATATTTTTCCGCGTTATAAAACTATGAAAGGGTTTCAGGTCAAACGTAAGGCAGGTTGGGATACCCATGGTTTACCTATTGAATTGGGTGTCGAAAAAGAATTGGGCATTACCAAAGAGGATATTGGGAAAACCATTTCGGTTGAAGACTATAATGAAGCATGCCGAAAAGCGGTGATGAGATACACCGACGTTTGGAATGACCTCACTCAAAAAATGGGCTATTGGGTAGATATGGACGATCCATATATTACCTATGAACCCAAATACATGGAAAGTGTTTGGTGGCTTTTAAAGCAGATTTACGATAAGAATTTGTTGTATAAAGGTTACTCTATTCAGCCCTATTCACCAAAAGCTGGAACCGGATTAAGCTCTCATGAATTAAACCAACCGGGAACCTATCAGGATGTTACCGATACAACGGTTGTGGCACAGTTTAAAGCAAAACAAGAGTCATTACCAAAGGTTTTACAAAACCTAGGGGACATCTATATTTTGGCTTGGACAACCACACCTTGGACCTTGCCGAGTAATACCGCGTTGACGGTTGGGTCAAAAATTGAATATGTATTGGTTGACACCTTTAATCAATATACCTTTGAACCTGTAAAGGTGATTCTTGCAAAAAAATTGATGGATTATCAATTTTATGGAAAGTTCAATCAAGTTGAAGACAAATCGGAATTAACATTATACAAAACAGAGGATAAAAAGATTCCATTTCATATCGTTAAAGAATTCAAAGGAAAAGATTTAGTAGGCATAACTTACGAGCAATTGTTGCCTTACACTTTGCCTAACGACAATCCTGAAAACGCTTTTAGGGTCATTTCTGGAGATTTTGTCACCACTGAAGACGGTACTGGAATAGTGCATACAGCACCAACTTTTGGAGCCGATGATGCCATGGTTGCCAAACAAGCCATACCTGAAGTCCCACCAATGTTGGTAAAAGATGAAAATGGAAATCTTGTTCCATTGGTTGATTTACAAGGACGTTTTAGACCTGAAATGAAAGAATTCTCAGGCAAATATGTAAAGAACGAATATTACAATGATGGTGATGCTCCAGAACGTTCAGTAGATGTTGAACTAGCCATTAAATTAAAAGAAGAAAACAAAGCCTTTAAGGTTGAAAAGTATAAACACAGTTATCCAAATTGCTGGAGAACAGATAAGCCAATTCTGTATTATCCGTTAGATTCATGGTTCATTAAAGTAACCGATGTTAGAGACAGAATGTTTGAACTCAATGAAACTATCAATTGGAAACCAAAAGCTACGGGAACAGGTCGTTTTGGAAATTGGCTGGCCAGCGCTAATGATTGGAATTTATCACGTTCGCGCTATTGGGGCATTCCATTGCCTATTTGGAGAACCGAAGATGGCAAGGAAGAAATCTGTATTGGTTCAGTTGAAGAACTAAAAGTGGAAATGGAACGTGCCGTTCAGGCAGGCTTGATGGAGGCTGATATTTTCCAAAGCTTTGAAATAGGCAACAATACTGAAAATAATTATGCAAAAATCGATTTGCACAAAAACATTGTGGATGAAATTGTATTGGTTTCCGCTTCAGGACAACCAATGAAGCGTGAAAGCGATTTGATTGATGTGTGGTTCGATTCAGGGTCAATGCCTTATGCGCAATGGCACTATCCTTTTGAAAACAAGGAACTGATTGACAAGAACAAATTTTTTCCTGCTGACTTTATAGCCGAAGGCGTTGACCAAACACGTGGATGGTTCTATACCTTACATGCCATAGGAACCATGGTTTTTGATTCTGTGGCATATAAAAATGTCGTATCAAATGGTTTGGTGTTGGACAAAAGCGGGCAAAAGATGTCCAAACGTTTGGGCAATGCCGTAGATCCATTTGAAACCTTATCAACTTATGGTGCGGACGCAACACGGTGGTACATGATTAGTAATGCGAATCCTTGGGATAATTTAAAATTTGATAGCGAAGGTATTGAAGAGGTAAAGCGTAAATTTTTCGGGACCCTTTATAATACCTATTCTTTCTTTACTTTATATACCAATTTAGATAAGTTTAGTTATAAAGAAGCAGATATTCCATTGGTAGACCGTCCCGAAATTGACCGTTGGATTCTTTCAGAATTGCATACCTTAATTCAAAAAGTAGACGACTATTATACCGATTATGAACCTACCAAAGCTGCTCGAGCCATTTCAGATTTTACTCAAGACTTTTTGAGCAATTGGTACGTGCGTTTAAGTAGAAGACGTTTTTGGAAAGGTGATTACCAACAAGACAAAATTTCAGCTTACCAAACTCTTTATACCTGTATGTTAGCTATTGCCAAATTGGGAGCTCCATTAGCACCATTCTTTATGGATCGATTATATTTAGATTTGAATTCAGTAACTCAAAAAGAATCTTTTGAAAGTGTCCATTTGGCAGAATTTCCACAATACGATTTAAAATATATTGATAAAGCTTTGGAACGCAAAATGGAAGCAGCTCAGGCAATATCTTCATTGGTATTATCGTTAAGGGCCAAGGAGAAAATAAAAGTGCGGCAACCGCTGCAAAAAATCATGATTCCTGTTGATAGTAAATCTCAAAAAAAGGAAATTTTAGCAGTAGCTGATTTGATAAAACATGAGGTCAATGTAAAAGAGGTGGAAGTAATGGATGATGCTTCAGATATATTGGTCAAACAAATAAAGCCTAACTTTAAAGTTCTAGGGCCAAAGTTTGGGCAGGATATGAAAGCTATCGCTAAGGTGGTCAATGGTTTTACATCTGAAGACATAAAAAAAATCGAGCAAAAGGGCTTTTTAGATGTTGTAATTAATGGAAAAAGTATTACTTTAGAACGCTCTGACGTTGAGATATCATCTCAAGATATTGAGGGTTGGCTTGTAGCTAGTTCAGGAAATTTAACGGTAGCTTTAGATGTCACTTTGACCGAAGATTTAAAGAAAGAAGGTATTGCAAGAGAGTTGGTGAATAGAATTCAAAATTTTCGTAAGGATTCAGGATTTGAACTCACAGATAGGATATCAATACAATTTCAAAAAGATGAACAAATTATTAGTGCAATAAACAAAAATTTAACGTATATTAAAACGGAAACGTTAGCAGATAAATTAGAGATTATAGAACAAGTAAATAATGGTATTGAGATAGCTTTTGATAATGTAAATACCAAATTGTTTATTAAAAAATTATAAAAGATGGCAACAGATACAAACATTCGATATTCTGATAAAGATTTAGCGGAGTTCAAAGCATTAATTCAAGAAAAAATAGTAAAGGCAGTACACGATTTAGATTTAATAAAAAGCGCGTACATGAATGATCTTAATAATGGAACTGATGATACTTCACCAACATTTAAGGCATTTGAGGAAGGCAGTGAGACCATGAGCAAAGAGGCAAATTCACAATTGGCGATTAGGCAGGAAAAATTTATCCGTGACCTCAAAAATGCATTGGTTAGAATAGAGAACAAAACCTATGGTGTTTGCAGGGTAACGGGAAAGTTAATAAATAAAGACCGCCTAAAATTGGTGCCTCATGCGACTCTGAGTATAGAGGCGAAAAATATGCAACAATAAATTTCCATATCAATAGGAATCTTATAAAGAAAGAAACGTCCTGTATTTCAGGGCGTTTTTTGTTTTTATATGCTTTTAAATTAGTAAAAAATAGAAACCGAATAATTGTATTATTTTTGTTCCCATTATCTCATTAGCATGACCTTAAAAAAAGCCTCCCTTTTAATCCTTATAATTCTACTGGTAGATCAAATAAGTAAGATTTATATCAAGACCCATTTTACCTTATCTGAAAAACATATTGTGTTTAGCTGGTTTCAGATCGCATTTGTTGAAAATGAAGGGATGGCTTGGGGAACAAAAATCAGTGATTTTGTTCCTTTTATTACTGAAAGAACTGCTAAGTTAAGTTTAAGTTTATTTAGAATTTTTGCTGTTTTTGGGATTGGCTATTGGTTAGTTTCTGTAATTAGAAAAAAGACACCTAAAATATTGATTATTGCAGTATCCCTTATTTTTGCTGGAGCATTGGGAAATATTATAGATTCGGTGTTTTATGGAGTTTTGTTTAACAGTAGCTATAGCCAAGTGGCTACCTTTTTACCATCAGACGGAGGTTATGGAAGTTTATTTCATGGTCGGGTAGTGGACATGTTGCATTTCCCAATATGGAAAGGAGTACTGCCCAATTGGATCCCTTTTTATGGGGGAGAATTTTTTACTTTTTTTGAGCCCGTATTCAATCTAGCTGATATGGCCATAAGTATAGGAATTGGTGTTTTGATTTTCTTTAACAAAAAGGCGTTTCCTAAAGAGGAATACAATAGTTAGAAAGTAATGAAGTAAGTATTTCCTACTTTAATTATATTTTATAACTTTAAAATCTAAATAGAATATCGCTTAAAAGAAAAAATGAAAGGCAAATTCCCTCTCGTACTCATATGTTTTGCATTTAGTTTGCACAGCCTTGTCGCCCAAAACACTTACGATATTGTGTTCCCTGGAAAGGAAAGAGACCAAAAATGTCAAGAATGCTTTCAAATATTTAATCAAAAACCTTATGAAGTTAAGTTTTCTATTAAAAGAGATAAGGCAAATCTTTATTTTGAAGTAAATGATAAAAATTGGTTCAATTTATTGTTTAAAAATTCAGGTGATGGTATAGCTATTGATATTGTTTTGAAAGATCGATATGCCTGTAAATTAGAATCTCTTGAGAATACCCAAATAAAAGGCTTTCTTCTTAAACCAGTTTATTCCCAAGAATTGAAAAGTGGATTAAAATCCAATAAAGAAAACCTTTTTAGTGTGCCTGTTGGTAAAATTCCAGAGGGCTTTCTTAAAGACGAATTGGAATTCAATATTTTGTTTTTAAGCAACAAAAACTTATGCCGATATTATGTGACTTATGATCTAGAATCCTACACATGGGACTTACTGGATATGGGCATGTATTTAGACTCTTTAACCTACGATACAAAACAAATAAAATCATCGGCAAAAGAAAGCTATGTGATTAGAAACAAGACCTTAAAGTTTATAATTCCTTTTAAAAAGAATAAATCCAATTATTCCCAGGCAGATATAAAACCAATTTACGATTCATTACGGTTAACCGATTTTAATATTAAGGCCATAAATATTAAAGCATATGCTTCCATCGAAGGAATATCTTCCCGAAATATTGAATTACAAAATCTAAGAGCAAATAGTATTGTCGCTGCATTACAAGCATTTCAAAAACCAACCATTAAAACGATGGTTACTTCTTCTGAGAATTGGGTTGAGTTTTTTAACGACATTAAAGGTACTAAATATGAAAACCTATTATCATTAACTAAAAAAGAAATTAAAACGCGAATTGCTGGAACACTTTCCAAAGAAATGGAACCTGTTTTTGAAAATCACAGAAAGGCCATTCTAGAATTGGAACTGGAAAAGAAAGACAGATATAGAGATGAATCTGCCGATATTTTATTAACCAAATTTAATGATGCAATTACAGTAGAAAAGCTAGAAGAAGCTAATGAAATCCAGAATTCCATTTTTGAAAAAATTAAAGTAAAAGAAGCGTCTCCAACCATACTGGAACAAATGGAAATACCTTTGCAGGTAAATTTTGCCAGAATATACAATAAGAATTCTGCTTTTAAATATATCTTGGATTTCAAACAAGCTTTAATTGTTTATAACGACTTGATTGATCTTGAAAAACTAGTGCCAAATGATATAAATGTTAGGTACAATATATTGGCTGTAAAAATAAAACTATGGAGGTTTGACGCCATAAACGTTGATGAAAATGAATTAAAAAATCAAATCAATGCTTTAAAAAACTACGGAATAAAAAGTTCTCTTATTTCAAGAATGATGGTGAACTACCATATTATTAAAGCAGAAAACTTAATGCGAAATAGGGACTATATTAACAAAGATAAATCTGTGGAATACATAAAAAGTAGTTATAAAAATTTTCCGTTATCAGATTATGACTATTTAAGCTTAGCTCAGTTTTTTAGCTATTATGGCAGTACAAAAATGGCTGTTGAATTATTGGAAAGCAAAGCAAGAAGTATTGCTATTGATGAAGATTTATTGTTTTATTACCTAAACTTGACATTAATAAATGAAGAACTTACCCATGATTCAAACTATAGAACCATTATGCTAAATGCCATCAATAAGAACAAAGCCCGTTTTTGTAAGTTGTTCAATTCCGTTGAAAATGGCGGAGTTACCTTTCAATTGTTGGAAGATGCTTATTTAAGGGATACCTATTGTGAAAATTGCAAAGATTAAAACTTGTAAACTTTATTTGGAGTAGCACAATAATCCAGGGACACATCATTTTCATTACAATCGGTAATTTCATTTTCAGACTCAAAAAATGCCAAACCTATTTTTATGGTTTTTGGTTGACATTCCGAAAGGAATTTATCATAAAACCCTTTGCCATACCCCACACGATGCCCTTGTTTATCAAAAGCCAAAAGAGGAACTATAACAACCTCAATTTTGTCTGTTGAAATTTCAATACCTTCTAAAGGCTCGGGAATATTGAAATGATTTTTTTTTATAACCGTATTATCCGATAAAAGATAATGTGTCATTTCAAAAGTTTTAAAATTGCTTTTTGAGATGACAATATGCTTGTCTTTTCCAGAGAGGATGTTAAGGATAAAATCGGTATTGACTTCTTTTTGTTCCTGAATAGATAAAAAGA
>JBBKXS010000187.1:0-3939 GCA_037969605.1 Flavobacteriaceae bacterium | reverse complement strand
GTATTAGAACAAGCATTCTTGTCTGTACGGGTGCCTATACCTTTATTGCCATTGCCAACTATTATCAGCCTCATGAGGGTTCAGTAAGGGTATTGGGAAGTCTTGTTACCGGAGTAGGTTTTCTTGGTGCCGGAATGATGTTGTCAAAGGATGGAAGTATTACTGGTGTCACATCTGCAGCAACCATTTGGATACTATCGGCCATTGGAAGTTTAATTGGTTTCGGAAATTATAAAGCTGCACTATCGATTACGTTTTTCACCTTATTTATTCTTATCGGGATAAGTATTCTAGAAAGATCTTTTAAGAAACTTAGAAGAGGAGTTCATAAGATTCTTAAGGAAGATGAAGAAGATGAAAAATAATTCTTTTCAATATCAATTAATCCTATTCATAAAACACTGCGACCTCATTTAAAGGCTTACGTTTTAAATCTGGTACATATACCGGTTGTTTGGCATATCCTACTGGAAGCAACAAATACGCCCGTTCGTTAGCAGGTCTCTGTAATAGTTTGGCCAAAAAATTCATTGGGCTTGGCGTATGGGTCAAGGTCACCAATCCTGCGTTATGAATGGCTGTTATGAGCATACCACAGGCAATACCCACCGATTCGTTAACATAATAATTGTTGTGCTTTTCACTGCCTTCATGTTCATAAACGCGTTTGAAGACCACAATAACCCAAGGTGCATCTTCAATGAACGGTTTATTGGTATCGGTTCCTAATGGCGCCAAATCCTGTAGCCACCGTTCGGTCATGCGAGTGGCATAATTTTCACGTTCTTCTTCTTCGGCAGCCAAACGGATTTTGGTTTTTAATTCTGAATTTGAAACGGCACAAAAAGTCCAAGGTTGTTTATGTGCTCCTGAAGGTGCCGTGGAGGCTGACTTGATGATATTTTCAATCACTTCTTTCAACACTGGTTGCTTGGAATACTCCCTAACCGAACGTCTAGTATCCAACCAATTATAAAATTTGGTGCTTTTGGTTAAGGATTCCTCTCCTGAAATCGATTCTGAATGGTATAGTACATGTCTATAACCATTTATTAAAATACTGTCTTCAACCTTCATAATTGCTGGTTTTTTTGTTTTTTTCCTCTATCCAACGGGACATAAATTTAGTACTTTGTAAAGTATGATGCCAAAGCATTTGCCCCGTAAAATTGTTGAGGCGTTTGGTGTGGAGCTGTTGCTCTGTTTCTTCAATGGCAAGACCCAAATTTTGATAAAAATCAGATTTGCCAAAGCGTTTATTGATCACTTGAAATCCAAATTGTTGTTTGTCTTTCCAAAGGAATTCATTGGTATATAAATCAACGGCTTTTTGGGCAAAGTCTTGAGGCGTATCTGAAATGAAACCGTTAGGCTCTAGCTTACCAAACATTCCTTCTTCGGCAATAGGGGTCATAACACAAGGTGTTCCGTTTTGCATAGCATCCACGAGTTTTCCTTTTAAACCGGCACCAAAACGTAGTGGTGCCAAACACACTTTTGCACTTTGCATGACAGATTTAACATCTATAGCAAACCCCTTGATAAAAAACCCTTCCTTTTCATTGCTCAATTGCTCAACTTTTTGGGAAGCATAGGCCCCATAAATATGAAGTTCAACTTTTGGTAGTTGTTTTCTAATTAAAGGCCAAATGGTTTCTTTTAAATACAGCACCGAATCATAATTGGGTTCATGTAGAAAGTTACCTATGGCAATAAAGTTTTGCCGTTCTGAAAAGGTCGGGAGTTTTTGAATGTTTTTCTCTGGAATTTCATCCACCAAAAAAGGCAGATACAACAGTAAACTTTCATCCATTTTAAATTGTTGCTTGAGGATTTCGATTTCAGTTTCTGAAATGATCAAACTCAGATCACATCGATATATACTTGCGATTTCACGTATTGAAGTATCATTGAATAAATAGGCATTGTCAAATGGATGTTGATCTTTAAATGCTTGCTGTCTTCCTTTACGCAAGCAGTGCAAATCCTCGGTATCTAAAATTCTTATAGCATTTGGGCAGTGTTCCTCTATACGCCAACCAAACTGTTCTTCTATCATAAAACGGTCGAACATCACGATATTGGGATTCAGTGTTTTGACAAAATCATCAAAGCTTTCATTATTGAGTTCTATGGCGATTTGATCGATTCCAAGGGTTGTCAAATCAAAAGCCTTGTGACTTTTAGCACAAGAGCTTGCAAAAGTAATACTGTAGTTTTGGGATTGAAAATACTTGATGAGTTGCATCATTCGGCTTCCTGCCGCTGAACTATTGGGTTCTGGCCAAACAAAACCGATAATCAATACTTTTTTGTACATATATTTTTAATATTCATTCCATTAGCATCAATACCATAACTTACTTTTCAATGAAATTTGGTATTTGAAGGTTGGATTTTTTAACTTACAAATTCAATTACAATTGGTTTCAATGCATTCATTTTAAAATCTAAAAATAAGAAAACCTTTGACGACTTCTGAACTTTATGATCGATTAAATACAGTGAACAGTTCGCGTGAAAATCGTTTGAAGCATGCAAGTTTTATACTAAAAAATCCCGAATTGACCCCAAAACTCTTGGAAATAGTTTTTAAAGTTGAGGATAAAAATTCTTGTAAAGCGGCCTGGGTTTTAGAAATTATGTGCAATCAAAGTGCTGGTTTTAAAGCCAAAACTAAACATATTATAAACAAAATTAAAGTTTCATAACCTTTAGTAAATTTTCATCTGAAATCATCAATAGTTTGCTTTTAATCAATCTTGAAGTCAGGGTTTTCCAGTTATCATCTAGTTCAAAAATAGTTTTCAAAATAGGGTAAGCACGTTCAAATTCTTTGTTGTTCAATAAATTAATGGCATACCAATATTGCATCTCAAGATTTTCAGGAAATAATTTTTGGGCAGATAAATACAACTCCTCTGCTTTTTTTGAATCACCTTTTTCCATGGCCAAATCCCCCCGATTCATGAAATCATAAGCATTATGGATTCTTATCAAACGTTCAAGTTCATCAACCGGGCTTTTATGATCTTCCACACGTAAATCCATGATGGTATCTTCCCAAGAATTTCCAGTTGCGGTTCCTTTTACGATGAGTATAGCGGCCGATTGCTTTCCTCTTATATCACCTTTTTCCATTTCAGCAGCTTTTAAAGCTGCCAAAAGCCGCTCACTTAAAGTTCCAGAGGAATTCTCAAAGGCATTTGCCATGGCTTTCCAAACAGTGTTGTTAAGCATCATATTGGCTTGAACCGAGTAATTCTTACCTTGTTTATGGCCTGCAGCCTCAATACACAGCTTCCCGGTATGGGAGGCAACTTCGCCTTTGGTGTTCAAAAAAGCAACCTGTCTGTACATTTCACCAGAATCATTGGCCAATAAAGCATCCAAAGCCTGTTGTGGCGATAAACCCTGTTCCATCAGCGCCAAACCTTTGGGTCCATAACTGGGGTTTACCAAGGATTGCGTCGCCACAACACCTACACCAGCTTTTCCATAAGTGACCACACTTCCAACACTAAACCAATGGCTCTGAACAGCAACACCCATATCACCGGTGACGGAATCTCTGGCAACAATGGAATAGGTATGTGTGAAGGGTTCAGATTTTTTGTAAACTTGCGAAAACAAGGTTTGGGTAACCAGCAAACCAACTAAAACAATACATTTATTCATGACTTTTGACTTTGAATACTAAAGTAATGATTTTTATCCTTTAATCTTCCAACTAGTAACTTCGCTCTTCTAACTTTCTTTGTTATCTTTGCAACTTCAAAAAACTCAATCCATGTCCGTTTCAACGCTAAATTCCATTTCACCTATTGACGGTCGCTACCGGACCAAAGTTGAGGTTCTGGCCTCCTATTTTTCCGAAGAAGCTCTAATTAAGTATAGGGTCTTGGTAGAAATTGAGTATTATATTGCATTGTGTGAATT
>JBBKXS010000186.1:0-3173 GCA_037969605.1 Flavobacteriaceae bacterium | reverse complement strand
ACTGTACCCGGGCCAATAAACGCTGCGGCAACTAAAGGTCCTGGACCTATGTTTTTTAACCAGCTCCGATTCATTATTTAAAGAATTTTATAAGTAAATAATATAACAAAAAAAGGTGTGACTTTCGTCACACCTTTTTTAAAATTAATTACATTTTAATGTCTGCGCCTTCAACTTTTTTAGCATTCTTATCTAAAAGGATGACTTCATCAAATCCTGCATTTTTAAATTTTTCAAATTGTGTAGCAGCATCCCCAATCACTAAATAACCCATTTTAGAAGCATCTAAATACTTGTTGGCAAGTCTTTTATGCTCTTCTAAAGTCATGGCTTCAATAATTTGTTCTTCATCGGCAATGTAATCGGTTGGTAAGTCATAGGCACTAATATTTTGAAGCATACTCAATAAAGAGAATTGTGACTCAAAACGTCGCGCATTCGATTTAATTAACGCATTCTTGGTAAAGTCTAAATCATCAGTTGAAATGCCTTCTTTATATTTATCAATCTCTTCCTTAAATATTTTTACAGACTCGAAGGTTGTATTGGTTCTAACACTTGATGATGCACTAAATGTTCCAGGTATTTTTGTACCATCAAAACTAGTTCTTGCACCATAGGTATAACCCTTTTCTTCCCTTAAAATAAGGTTGACATTACCAGAAAATGAACCTCCAAGTTTATAATTCATAACCGTAGCAGGAAAATAATCCGGATCTGTTCGAGCCATTGATAAGTAGCCAATATTTATTACGGATTGTTTTGCGTTTGGAATATCAACAAAATACAGCGATGCCTTATCACGATCTTCAGGAAGTGGATAGGTTGGAATTGTGACTTCTTTAGCAGCCCATTTAGATTCCAAATCTGCTAAAATTTTTAAGGCTTTGTCTTGTGTAATATTACCCACTATATGAACTTTACTTACCGAAGGCGAAAAATTCTTTGCATAAAAGGCCTTTAAATCGTCCATAGTAATGGATTCTACCGATTCTTCAGTCCCTGAAATTGGATACGCAAACATATGTTTTTCACCATAAAGTAATTTGTTTCCAACATTTCTAGCCACAACATTTGGATTTGCAGCAGAGCGTTTAATACTGTTTATTGTACTTAATTTAATACGTTTTAATTCATCTTCATCCCAACGTGGTTGCAATAAAATTTCTTCAACTAAATCCATAGTCTTGTCCAAATTTCTGGCCAATGTGTTTCCAGAAATTGTAATGGATTCATTTTCAGTCGACATATTAATCCGAGCCCCTAAAAGCTCTATAGCTTCTTCCAATTCTTCTGGAGTTTTATTTGCAGTACCCTCCATCATAATATCGGTCATCAGGTTTGCAACGCCAATTTTATCAAATGAATCCAACAAGTGACCTCCATCAATAACCATACTAAAATTAACCAATGGTAATTCGGTTTGTTCGATGCCTAAAACATGTATGCCGTTTGAAAGCGTAGTAGACCAAGAATGAGGAATGTTTAATTTAGGAGAAGGTCCTTGAGCAGGCTCTACAGAACGATCAAAATTTGAAGGTGTTTTAACGACCTCACTATTTCTCTCAACAATTTCAACATCCACATTATCTTTTATTTCTTCTTCTACAACTGCTGCGATTGTACAATTTTTAGCAGCAAGTTCCAATTGTCCTTTAGGAACAAAACTGGTTAACACAAAAGGTTTATCCTTGATATAGGTGTTATAAACTCTCAGCACATCTTCTTTAGTAACCGCCTTAATATTTTCGATATCTTGAGTAATAAAACCAGGATCACCGGCAAATACATTGTACTGTGCCAACTGAAAGGATTTACCCAATACACTACTAATACCGTTATAAAAATCGGTTTCTTGGCTCGCTTTTATACGTTCAATATCTTTTTCTTGAATACCTTCATCTTCAAATTTTTTGAATGCTTCAAAAATTGCATCTTCAATTTCTGCCAGGTTTTTACCTGAATTAGCAGTAACCCTAATATGGAACTCTCCAGCTATTTGTTGTGCATTACTATAAGCCCTAACATCTGAGGTTAGCTCTTTTTCTTTTACAAGCACTTTATACATTGGTGCTTTTTTACCTTGGGCCAATAATTGGGCAAGAAAATCCAAAGCATATGCATCATCAGTATATTGTTGCAGTGTAGGCCAAACCATATTTAACTGAGGAGCAGTTGCAAAATTATCTTCGTGGTATAATCTCTTAGTCTCAGCTAGTTTAACTGGTTGTGGTTTTAAAGGTTCAACTTCTTGACGACGTTTCACTTCGCCAAAATATTTTGCAATTAAGGCTTTAGCTTCTTCTGTTTCAAAATCGCCAGCAAGTACTAAAGTTGCATTGTTAGGTCCATAATATTTATTGTAAAACTCTTTTACATCTTCTACTGTTGCATTTTGAAGATCAACAAGCTCACCAATAACTTGCCAATTATAGGGATGACTTTCAGGATATAAGGCCTTGTCCAATACCCAATTGGTATGACCATAAGGATTATTGTCTACGCGTTGCCTTTTTTCGTTTTGCACAACTTCTTGCTGATTGTAAAAAGCAGCTTCAGTAACGGTATTTATTAAATATCCCATTCTGTCGCTTTCTAACCACATTACCATTTCCAAGGCATTGTTGGGAACGACTTCATAATAGATTGTACCGTCTTTCCAAGTTCCTCCATTGAGTGTTCCACCCGCATCTTGAATTTTTTTGAAGAATTGATCTTGAGGCACGTTTTCAGATTCTTGAAATAGCATGTGCTCAAATAAGTGGGCAAATCCTGTGCGTCCCGTTTTTTCTCTGTTAGATCCAACTCCATATTGTATGGCCAAGGACACAATTGGGTCCGATTTGTCGTGATGTAAAACAACTTGCAAACCGTTTTCGAGTGTGTATTTCTCGAATTCGATAGCTAATTTATCACCTGAAGCCTTTTCAGAATTACAAGCTACAAAAGCAAATAATCCGAAGGCAGTGAGCGCTATTAAAGTGATTCGTTTAAAAATGATCATAATAATGTATAGAATTTAAAATTAGTTTATAAAAATAACAAAAAAAGAACTGTGTGTCTTAAAAATCTAACCACATCGATGATTATTGCCGTTAATCTATTAATCCATATATATAGTTAAACACCCTTATAATTTTTCTCCCTTAAATAAACTTTTTAGATTGCAGATC
>JBBKXS010000185.1:0-5679 GCA_037969605.1 Flavobacteriaceae bacterium | reverse complement strand
CTAGAATCCCTAAAAGCTTCAACAACTTGAAGACGTTTTAAGGCCTCTGTTTTACGCTGTTTTGAAGTTTCCGTATTTGCTTTATGGCGCAATTCAAACGATAATTCATTCAAATCAATTCTTGCAAGTAAATCAATCAAGCATTCCGCTCCCATTTTTGCAATGAATTTATTGGGATCATGATCATCCAAATATTGATTATCTTGTGGAAGAGATTCCAGAATATTTAAATATTCTTCTTCAGTTAAGAAATCCAATTTTTGCAATGGTTCTCCATCAGGATTTTTAGTATTCCCTGGTTGGATGACTACGTAACGTTCGTAGTATATAATCATATCCAATCGTTTAGATGGTAGACCCAATAAATACCCTATTTTGTTAGGTAACGAACGGAAATACCAAATATGAGCCACAGGAACAACAAGATTGATGTGTCCAACTCTGTCTCTACGAACTTTCTTTTCGGTTACTTCAACCCCACAACGGTCACATACTATACCTTTGTAACGTATTCTTTTATATTTTCCACAAGCACATTCAAAATCCTTAACGGGACCAAAAATACGCTCACAAAATAAACCATCACGTTCAGGTTTGTGAGTTCGATAATTGATTGTTTCAGGTTTTAAAACTTCACCGCGAGATGCTGCCAAAACAGATTCTGGTGATGCTAAACCAATAGAAATTTTGTTAAATCTCTGAATAGTATTTTTATTATCTTGTCTTCTTGCCATAATATATGGTGCTATCGAATTATTTTGTAAACTTTATATTATTCCTCTAATCTAATATCCAATCCTAATCCTTTCAATTCATGCATAAGCACATTGAAAGATTCAGGTAATCCTGGTTCTGGCATTGGTTCGCCTTTTACAATGGCCTCATAGGTTTTAGCTCTACCAATCACATCATCAGATTTTACCGTTAAGATTTCACGTAAGGTTGCAGAAGCTCCATAAGCTTCAAGTGCCCATACTTCCATCTCACCAAAACGCTGTCCACCAAATTGTGCTTTACCACCTAGAGGTTGTTGCGTAATCAATGAGTAAGGTCCAATGGAACGCGAGTGCATCTTATCATCTACCATGTGTCCTAGTTTCAACATATAAATGATACCAACGGTTGCAGGCTGATCAAAACGATCACCTGTACCACCATCGTATAAATAAGTATGTCCAAAACGCGGAATACCAGCTTCATCGGTCAAATCATTAATCTGATCTAATGTTGCACCATCAAAAATTGGCGTTGCAAATGTGCGTCCCAATTTTTGTCCAGCCCAGCCTAAAACAGTTTCATAAATTTGGCCAATGTTCATACGTGAAGGCACCCCGAGCGGATTCAAAACGATATCAACCGGTGTTCCATCTTCCAAGAATGGCATATCTTCTTGTCGAACGATACGAGCAACAATACCTTTGTTACCATGACGTCCTGCCATTTTATCACCTACTTTAAGCTTACGTTTTTTAGCAATGTAAACTTTCGCAAGTTTAATAATTCCTGCAGGTAATTCATCCCCAACAGAAATGGTAAATTTCTCACGACGCAACGACCCTTGTAAATCGTTTTCTTTGATTTTATAATTGTGAATCAAATCGACAATCATGTTATTGGTATGATCATCTGTTGTCCATGTACCAGAAGTTAAATGCGTATAATCATCGACAGCATTTAACATTTTGAGGGTGTATTTTTTTCCTTTTGGAATAATTTCTTCTCCAAGATCGTTGTAAATTCCTTGAGCGGTTTTTCCATTGACGATATTGAATAATTTTTCGATTACAACTTCTTTTAAATCATCAAATTTTTTATAATAAATACTTTCTAAAGTATCAATATCTTCTTTGTCTTTAGCTCTTTTGCGTTTATCTTTTATTGCTCTTGAGAATAGTTTTTTATCGATAACCACACCATGTAATGAAGGTGAAGCTTTAAGTGATGCATCTTTAACATCTCCTGCTTTATCTCCAAAAATTGCTCTTAACAATTTTTCTTCTGGTGTTGGATCACTTTCTCCTTTTGGTGTAATTTTACCAATAAGTATATCTCCTGGTTTAATTTCTGCACCAATACGAATCATTCCGTTTTCATCAAGGTCTTTAGTAGCTTCTTCAGAAACGTTAGGTATATCATTGGTGAGTTCTTCGTTTCCTAACTTCGTATCACGAACCTCCAAAGAATATTCATCTATATGAATGGATGTAAAAATATCTTCACGAACGACTTTTTCTGAAATCACGATGGCATCTTCAAAGTTGTATCCTTTCCAAGGCATGAAAGCCACCTTCAAATTTCTACCTAGAGCCAATTCTCCGTTTTCTGTCGCATAACCTTCACAAAGCACTTGTCCTTTAGCTACCTTATCCCCTTTTACAACAATTGGTTTTAAGTTGATGGAAGTCCCTTGGTTTGTTTTCCTAAACTTGACCAATGGATACGTTTTTATATTACTATCAAAACTTACCATGGCTTCATCCTCAGAACGCTCATATTTTATTGTGATTTCGTTGGCATCTACATATTCAACAACTCCATCACCTTCAGCATTGATTAATACCCTAGAATCTGAAGCGACCTGACGCTCTAATCCAGTTCCTACAATTGGAACTTGAGGACATAACAACGGTACTGCTTGACGCATCATGTTAGACCCCATCAAAGCACGGTTGGCATCATCATGTTCCAAAAACGGAATCAAAGATGCTGAAATTGATGCAACTTGGTTAGGAGCAACATCTGTGAAATTGGCATTTGCAGGATCAATTACAGGAAAATCTCCTTCTTGACGTGCAATAATTTTTTCTTCAATGATTTTACCTACTGCATCAACTTTAATGTTTGCTTGAGCAATCAACATATCTTCCTCTTCTTCAGCACTCAAGTAAATGGGCTCTCCTTTAATGTCCACGACTCCTTTTTCAATTTTTCGATAGGGTGTTTCAATGAATCCCATTCCGTTTACTTTCGCAAAAACCGATAATGATGAAATCAAACCAATGTTTGGTCCCTCTGGGGTTTCAATTGGACATAAACGCCCGTAATGTGTATAGTGAACGTCACGAACCTCAAAACCTGCTCTTTCGCGTGAAAGACCACCTGGTCCTAATGCCGATAAACGTCGTTTGTGTGTGATCTCGGCCAATGGATTGGTTTGATCCATAAACTGAGATAACTGATTGGTACCAAAAAATGAGTTGATTACCGATGATAAAGTTTTCGCATTAATCAAATCGATCGGTGTAAACACCTCGTTATCACGAACGTTCATTCGCTCACGAATGGTACGTGCCATACGAGCTAATCCAACACCAAACTGAGATGATAATTGCTCACCTACGGTACGAACACGACGGTTCGATAAGTGATCAATGTCATCAATCTCTGCTTTTGAGTTGATCAACTCAATTAAATATTTAATAATGGTGATGATATCTTCTTTGGTAAGCACTTGCTTATCCATTCCGATATCCAATTGCAATTTTTTATTCATTCTATAACGACCTACTTCACCCAAAGAGTAACGTTGGTCCGAAAAGAACAATTTGTCTATAATACCACGTGCTGTTTCCTCATCTGGCGGCTCAGCATTACGCAATTGACGGTAAATATGTTCAACAGCTTCTTTTTCAGAGTTTGTTGGATCCTTTTGAAGTGTATTATGGATGA
The DNA here is from genome assembly GCA_037969605.1 of Flavobacteriaceae bacterium. Lineage (GTDB taxonomy): Bacteria > Bacteroidota > Bacteroidia > Flavobacteriales > Flavobacteriaceae > Geojedonia. The sequence goes on along the minus strand of JBBKXS010000185.1, from coordinate 2,010 downwards.
TCGCATAATCACCTTGTTGCGCATTTTCTTTATGCAAAAGAATAGTTTTAACTTCTGCCTCAAGAATTTCTTCAATATTGTCTTTGTCTATAACGGTATCACGATCAAGTACAATTTCGTTACGCTCAATAGACACCACTTCACCTGTATCTTCATCAACGAAATCTTCATGCCATGTATTAAGAACACGTGCAGCAAGCTTTCGACCTAAAACTTTCTTTAAACCGGCTTTTGAAACTTTTATTTCTTCTGCAAGATCAAAAATCTCAAGAATATCTTTATCACGTTCAAAACCAATGGCTCTAAATAATGTAGTTACTGGTAATTTTTTCTTTCTATCAATATAAGCATACATCACGCTATTGATATCGGTAGCGAATTCAATCCAAGATCCCTTAAATGGAATAACTCGTGCTGAATATAGCTTTGTACCATTGGCATGGAAGGATTGACTAAAGAACACTCCAGGCGATCTGTGCAATTGTGAAACCACAACGCGTTCTGCACCGTTGATAACAAAGGTTCCGCTAGGAGTCATATAAGGAATTGTTCCTAAATACACATCCTGTACAATGGTTTCGAAATCTTCGTGTTCAGGATCTGTGCAGTATAGTTTTAACCTTGCTTTTAAAGGCACACTATAGGTTAGACCTCTTTCTATACACTCTTCTATGGTATATCTTGGTGGATCAATAAAGTAATCCAAAAATTCAAGTACAAATTGGTTACGAGTGTCTGTGATTGGAAAATTTTCCATGAAGGTGTTGTACAAGCCTTCATTTCCTCTTTGGTCTGATTTTGTCTCTAATTGGAAAAAATCCTGGAAGGATTTAATTTGAATATCCAAAAAATCCGGATAGTCAGTTTTGTTTACTATAGAGGAGAAATTTAATCTTTCAGCTGCTTTTGCTAACATCGATAAACGAGATTTTGATTAAAAAAATGTTTGTGGTGTGTACATAACAATTATATACACAAAAGGGTTTAGGTCATATCACACTTCAAAATTGTGACAGACCTAAACCATAAATTGTAGGCTGTGTTGAACTTATTTAAGCTCAACTTCGGCTCCAGCTTCTTCTAATTATGCTTTTAAACCTTCTGCTTCGTCTTTAGAAACACCTTCTTTGATGTTACTTGGAGCATTGTCAACTAATTCTTTAGCTTCTTTTAGTCCTAAACCAGTTAATTCCTTAACTAATTTAACAACTGCTAATTTAGATTGGCCTGCTGCTTTAAGAACTACATCAAATTCTGATTTTTCTTCAGCAGCTTCACCTGCATCAGCACCACCACCGGCAGCAACTGCTACTGCAGCGGCAGCTGGCTCAATGCCATACTCATCTTTTAATATTTTTGCTAATTCGGTAACTTCTTTTACTGTTAAATTAACTAACTTTTCTGCGAAATCTTTTAAATCTGCCATTTTCTATCGTTTTAATAATTTTAATAAAATATAATTTGTTTAAGTGCGTACTTGATTAATATTACCTTTCTTTTTCGGATAATGTTTTGATGATGCCTGCCAGTTTTCCTCCTCCAGATTTAAGAGCAGAAATAACATTTTTAGCTGGAGATTGTAATAATCCAACAATGTCACCAATTAACTCTTCTCTAGATTTGATATCTACCAGCGCATCTAATTGCTCATCACCAATGTAAATAGCTTCTTCAATAAAGGCTCCTTTAAGCAAAGGCTTATCGGATTTTTTACGGAACGCTTTAATTACTTTGGCTGGAGCATTTCCAGTTTCAGAATACATTACTGAAGTATTGCCTTTTAAAATAGATGGTAAATCTCCGAAATCTCTTTCTGAAGCACCCATTGCTTTTTCCAATAATGTATTTTTTACTACTGCTAATTTTACGTTAGCCTTAAAACATGCTCTACGTAAATTTGAAGTATCTCCTGCGTTTAATCCAGAAATATCTGTTAAATAGATATTTGTATTAGAAGCCAATTGCGCAGTCAACTCTTCAATAACTTGTGATTTTTCTTCTCTTGTCATA
>JBBKXS010000184.1:0-6068 GCA_037969605.1 Flavobacteriaceae bacterium | reverse complement strand
ATCCAAAGTTGTGAAGCTTTCTTAAATCTTTTTCATTAATATTCTGATCCAGATTCATTAGCAAAACCAATCTATGGAACTGAACAATACGTTCACTATGGGATTTTAAATGGACATAGGTTACCGGGTGTTCAAACAAATAATTAAAATCTTCTTGACTTATTTCCAATTGCTTGGCAACTCCGAAAAGAAATTTATATTCAATGGATTTGATACTTGCATCGATTTGGGCGAATGCGATCATTTCTGAAAGCAAACTCAATTTTTCAACTCGATTAATCATAATGAGGGAGGGTTTATTTTATATGATAAAGTTAATTAGTTTTTAAATGCTATAATCAGGCATAATTTGTAGCTTATCGAAAAAAATACTGCGTTTCGTCGTATATTTTATACGTTCGTGCTTAATTATTGTTTATGTATTTGATTTTCAGTGTTTTAAAAATTAATTGCATTTTGTCGAGAATCTCTATAAATAATATTTTATCTATAATAAATGCCGTAGTTGTTGGTTATATAATTTTATACGCTATGGTTTTAGTAAATTTAGCTCATGAAACTTCAAAAAATCCTTCTCTTTATTGGGCTTTTTATATGCATTAAAATTATTGCACAAAGTACGGCTTCAAACCAAGTTACGACATTCATCCTTGAAGCGCCTCAATTAGAAACCCAAAAGAAGATTTGGGTGTATTTACCAAAAGATTATCTAAATTCTAAAAATCCATATTCTGTTATCTATATGCATGACGCTCAAAATCTTTTTGATGAAAAGACGTCTTATGTTGGAGAATGGAAAGTGGATGAGTTTTTGGATTCGCTAACAACACAGGAGTCTATTATTGTCGGAATTGAGCATGGTGGTGAAAAGCGTGTCGACGAATTGACTCCATTTCATAATAACAAATATGGTGGAGGTAAAGCCGATGATTATTTGAACTTCATTATTAAAACCTTGAAGCCCTATATAGATTCAAACTATAGGACCTTAACCAATAAAGAGTATACCATAATTTGGGGCTCTTCTCTGGGTGGTTTAGTTTCACTTTATGCGGTTATTAATTACCCTGAAACTTTTGGTAAAGCTGGAGTATTTTCACCTGCCCTTTGGGTTAATAAAAATGAAATGTTCAAATTCGTAAAGAACGCCACTATTGATCCTGACAAAAAGTTTTATTTTTTAGTCGGCTCTGAAGAAGGTGAAACTTTGGAAGTTGCTTCCACCATGGTTTCAGACCAACATGAAATGGTTCAAATACTTAAAGACAAAGGCGTTATGGATAACCATATAATTGATAAGGTTATCCCAAATGGGCATCATAATGAAACATTATGGAGTACAAACTTTCCAGATGCCTATCAATGGTTGATAAAAAATTGACGATATGACAAACAATGATATCCTAAAAAAGTTACGAGTAGCACTAAAATTAAGAGATGATGACATTGTGAAAATTTTAGAATTGGTAGATTTTAGAATTTCCAAAAGTGAATTAGGTGCATTTTTTAGGAAGGAAGACCATCCAAAATACGTGGAGTGTGGTGATCAGATTTTAAGAAACTTCCTTAATGGACTCATTATCCATCTTCGCGGACCAATGCCTAAAAAAGATTCGCAATTGCCCAAAACATAAAAACCCCTAACAGAGTTAAGGGTTTTTATCAGACTAAAACAAATAATATGTTTATTGTTTAGCGGTAATTCTAACCGGTACAATATAATATCTGTTTTTATTGGTAACGTCATTAGACAGTTCTTTGTAGTTTAATCTACTTTTAATATATCCGTCAATTCCTTTTGTTTCAGAATCTACAGAAAGGACAACAATTTCATTGTCCTGATTAAAAAGCACTTTTACATTGGCAAAAACATCCTGTTCGACTGTAAAATTTGGATCTTTTAAAAGTTTACCAATTTCTTGTGAAATAGCGTTCGCGGCTTCTTTAGTTGGGTTGTTGCTTGCGGAAAGCACACTACTAAATGCAATTGCAGCAACTAGTAGTAAAGTTTTGATTGTTCTCATAATTGTTTGATTTTTTGATTAATGAATTTATAGTAAAGACGAATGATATTAAATGATGTTACATATTTTTAATTATTTAACCTTGATTTAACATTTTTAATATCTTTTTAACATCAATTGAAAGGTATTCAAAAAAAAAGCCCTCAAATATTGAGGACTTTTGAATTATATAAGTTATTTATTTCTATGCCAGTACAGCCTGAACCTTATCAGCAGCTTCTTGAAATTCTACGGCACTTTGTACATCCAAACCAGAATTGTCAATTAGTTCCTTAGCAATGTCGGCATTGGTCCCTTGTAACCGCACAATAATAGGCACTTTGATAGTTCCCATATTTTTGTAGGCATCAATAACACCCTGTGCTACTCGATCGCACCTTACAATACCACCAAAAATATTAATGAGAATAGCCTTAACATTGGGGTCTTTAAGAATGATTTTAAAAGCGGCTTCTACACGCGCCGCATCTGCAGTTCCACCAACATCCAAAAAGTTTGCAGGTTCACCCCCAGCCTGTTTGATTAAATCCATAGTTGCCATGGCAAGTCCGGCTCCATTAACCATGCATCCAACATTGCCATCGAGGTCCACATAATTTAGGCCCACTTCTTTAGCTTCCACCTCTATAGGGTTTTCTTCACGTAAATCTCTTAAATCCACATAATCTTTATGTCTGTAAAGGGCATTTTCATCGATGGTAACTTTAGCATCGACAGCCAAGATTTTATCGTCACTGGTTTTTAAAACTGGATTAATTTCAAATAACGAAGAATCGGACTTTACATAAGCTGTATATAAAGCGGAAACAAATTTTATCATTTCTTTGAAGGCCACACCAGACAGTCCTAAATTAAAAGCAATCCGTCTAGCTTGAAAAGGCATAAGACCAACAGAAGGGTCAATCTCTTCGGTAAATATCAAATGAGGTGTTTTTTCTGCAACGCTTTCAATATCCATTCCTCCTTCGGTGGAATACATAATCATATTGCGCCCCTTGGCACGATTCAAAAGGACCGACATATAAAACTCACTTGTTTCATTCGGCCCTGGATAATATACATCTTCAGCCACTAATACTTGATGAACCCTTTTACCCTCTTTAGAAGTTTGGGGTGTAATCAATTTCATGCCAATAATTTTTCCAGCGATCTCCTCAACTTCTTTTAAATTTTTAGCGAGTTTCACACCGCCTCCTTTTCCACGTCCACCAGCATGAATTTGGGCCTTGATAACAAACCAACTTGTCCCTGTTTCTTGAGTTAATTGTTTAGCAGCTGCAACGGCCTGTTGAGGGTTTTGAGCGACAATACCACGCTGGATTCTCACCCCAAAACTATTTAATATCTCTTTTCCTTGATATTCGTGTAAGTTCATCTTTGTACTAAAATTAATTTTAACAAAAGTAAACATACTAACACTTTTAACCAATATTTTTTCTCAATCAATAAAATGCTTATCGAATATACATTCTTAATGCCTTATTTTTAAAGAATTATTAGCTTTTGAGTTGAAAAAACTTTTTAGATTTGCAGCCTAATTTAAATTTCAATAAAATGGAAGACAACACCTTATTACAAATTGCAAAGGATTACGGAAGTCCTGTTTACGTTTATGATGCTGAAAAAATAGTATCCCAATACAAACGTTTAACCTCTGCATTTAATAAGGTAAAGAAGTTGAAGATCAATTATGCCGTTAAGGCTTTATCGAATATTTCGGTTTTAAAGCTGTTTAATACTCTTGGCGCAGGTTTGGATACAGTTTCCATACAAGAAGTTAGACTTGGCTTAGCAGCTGGTTTTGAACCCAGACAAATTATTTTTACTCCCAATGGAGTATCCCTAAAAGAAATTGAAGACGTTTCAAAATTAGGCGTACAAATCAATATTGATAATTTATCGATACTGGAACAATTTGGTACAAAATATCCTAAAATTCCGGTATGTATTCGTATTAATCCACATGTTATGGCTGGAGGACATACCAATATTTCTGTAGGACATATCGACAGCAAATTCGGAATTTCAATACACCAGATACCTCACATTTTGCGAATTGTTGAAAATACAAAGATGAACATCAACGGAATTCACATGCATACAGGCAGTGATATTTTGGATATTGATGTGTTTTTATATGCCAGTGAGATTTTGTTCGACACAGCTAAACATTTCAAAAATTTGGAATTTATAGACTTTGGTTCAGGTTTTAAAGTGCCTTATAAAGCTGGAGATATTGAAACCAACATTGAAGAGTTCGGAGAAAAGTTGACAAAACGTTTTAACGAATTTTGTAAAGAATATGGCAAATCTCTAACTCTTGCTTTTGAGCCCGGAAAATTTCTGGTAAGTGAGGCAGGTTGCTTTCTTGCAAAAGTAAATGTGGTAAAACAGACCACTTCAACCGTTTTTGCACAAATTGATTCTGGTTTTAATCACTTAATCCGACCTATGCTTTACGGTTCTCAACATGAAATCATTAATATTTCAAACCCAAATGGGCGAGAGCGTTTTTACTCAGTGGTAGGTTATATATGCGAAACCGATACGTTTGCCAACAACAGACGCATCAATGAAATTAGTGAAGACGATATTTTGTGTTTCAAAAATGCAGGAGCTTATTGTTTTACCATGTCTAGCAATTATAACTCACGTTATAGGCCTGCAGAAGTGCTTTGGCATAAAGACAAAGCGCATTTAATTAGCAAAAGGGAAACCTTTGATGACATCATAAAAAACCAAGTTGAAATTCAACTTTAATACCTAAAGCGTCTTATTTATTAAGGCGCTTTTTTTATACCATTAATCTTCACTTTTATATTTTCGGAAAGTGCAATCAAATAAATTCGTATTTTTCGGAATCAATATAAAACATGTCGAACCATTTCAATATTAATAAGGATATTCGGGTTGCTGAAACCTTACCCGCTAAATTTTATAGAAGCCAAAGGGTATTTGATGCGATTAAAGAAGACATTTTTTTAAAAACATGGCAATGGATTGGCGATGAAAATTTGATACCCTTCGCACAAACAGTCCATCCTTTCATTTTTTTGGACAACTATATTACAGAACCCTTGGTTCTGGTTCGAGACAATGAAAATACCATAAAATGTTTCAGCAATGTTTGTACTCATCGTGGTAATATTGTTGTGGACAATCCAGGAAAAGCTACCCAATTGCGGTGTCAATATCATGGTCGTCGTTATAATTTGGATGGCTCTTTTAAATCGATGCCAGAATTTGAAGAGGCCAGAAATTTCCCAAGACCTTGTGACAATTTGCGTGAATTTTTGGTTGCAACTTTAGATCCTTTTGTTTTTGTGAGTCTCAACCCCGTTTTTGATTTTGAAACTGTGTTACAGGTCATGATAGAACGAATAGGTTTTTTGCCCATGCATCAATTCAAGTTGCGCAAAGATTTAAGTAAGGACTATCTGGTAAATTGTCATTGGGCATTGTATTGTGATAATTATCTTGAAGGATTTCATATTCCTTTTGTACATGATGGATTAAATAGTGTTTTGGATTATGGAAGTTACACTACTGAAATTTATGACCATTGCAATCTACAAATAGGTTATGCCAATTCAGGAGAAGAAGTGTTTGATCTACCGGAATATCATAAAGATTATGGTAAGCTAATAGCAGCTTACTATTATTGGGTTTTCCCTAATATGATGTTTAATTTTTATCCTTGGGGCTTATCCATTAATATCGTAAAACCCATGACTTTAAACCAAACAAAAGTCTCGTTTATCACTTATGTCTATGATGAGAGCAAGCTTAATAAAGGGGCAGGAGCCCTTTTGGATAAGGTCGAACGTGAAGATGAATTTGTAGTTGAGAGTGTCCATAAAGGTGTTCAATCCAGATTTTATACTACGGGGCGCTTTTCTCCAACAAGAGAAAAAGGCGTACACCATTTTCATAGACTTTTGGCCAAATATTTATCTTAATATCACCTATAAAATTTCTTCAGCTAAATATATATTAAGCTCAATTAGGAAAAATAAGTAGGAAAACTATTATAAAATACAAAAA
>JBBKXS010000183.1:0-3027 GCA_037969605.1 Flavobacteriaceae bacterium | reverse complement strand
TTACAAAACAATATTTAAAAAGCAAACCGGTATGTAAAGTTACATTCTCGGTTCCTGCTGAAGAAGCTAAAAAAGTAGCAGTAGTAGGAAGTTTTAATGAATGGAACACAAAAAAAGCGGTTGAGCTTAAGAAATTAAAAAACGGAACGTTTAAAGGAACGGTAGATTTAGAAAAAGACAATTCTTACGAATTTAGATATGTTGTTGATGGCACTTACATTAACGACGATCAGGCAGATGGATACAAATGGAATGACTTTGCAGCTGCCGAAAACGGAGTATTAAGCTTATAGATTTTTTAGTTAGTTAGTTGGTAAAAAAGGGCTTTCATGTATTTGAAGGCTCTTTTTTTATACAGCCACAACACCTTTAATATGTGGATGTGGATCGTAATCAACTAACGAAAAATCATCAAAAGTAAATTCGAAAATATCTTTTACTTCCGGATTTATTATCATTTTAGGCAAAGGCCTTAAATCGCGAGATTGTTGGATTTCGAGCTGTTCAAGATGATTGCTGTAAATATGCGCATCTCCAAGAACGTGAATAAAATCTCCGGCTTGATAACCACAAACTTGAGCCATCATCATAGTGAACAAAGCATACGATGCAATGTTGAAAGGAACACCTAAAAAGATATCTGCACTACGTTGATACAATTGACAAGATAATTTCCCGTCGGCTACATAAAATTGAAAAAACGCATGGCAAGGTGGAAGTGCGGCTTTTCCGTTGGCTACATTTTCGCTAAACGAGACAGACGTATCTGGTAAAACTGAAGGATTCCATGCAGACACCAACATACGTCGACTATCCGGATTATTTTTAAGCATGTGAATAACCTCTTTTATTTGATCGACAGCCTCATTATTCCAGTTGCGCCATTGATGACCATATACTGGGCCCAGATCTCCATTTTCGTCTGCCCAATCATTCCAGATACGTACGCCATTTTCGGTTAAATAGTTAATATTGGTATCGCCTTTTAAAAACCATAGAAGTTCGTGAACTATAGATTTTAAGTGTAATTTTTTGGTGGTTACCATAGGAAAGCCTTCGCTTAAATCGAAACGCATCTGGTAACCGAATACACTTTTTGTTCCGGTACCTGTACGATCGCTTTTGGTGTTTCCGTTTTCTAAAACGTGCTTTACAAGATCTAAATATTGTTTCATATTATTTCCATCTTTCGACTCCATTTAAGATAAAATCCAGTGGGAATCTTTTTAAAATTATGCGATCATAAAAATAATAAAAGCTGCAATCATTTAAGAAAGAAGTTCTAAATTATATCAAAAGTTATCAACTTAAATTATCAAAAATTAGTTAATGCTTTATTTCGATAATTTTATTCGGATTGTGTTTGTATTTGAAAATTACCATAAAAAGTAAAGCTAGTATTAATGCATAAGCGGCGAATACCATCCAAATGCTAAACCAGTCTCTACTTACCAATTCAACACCTTCATATACCGAATATTTTTGAACAATATAACCACTACCAATTCCGCCCAGCATCGCGCCTAAACCATTTGTAAGCAGAACGAATAATCCTTGAGCACTTCCTCGGTATTTACTATCCGTTTCGGTTTCAATAAACAACGATCCAGAAATATTAAAAAAGTCGAATGCAGCACCATAGACCACCATGGACATGATGAGGTAGCCAACTCCTATACCTTCTGGAGAACCAATTCCGAAAAGAGAGAATCGCAGAAACCAAGCTATCATGCTCAAGATCATTACCGTTTTAATACCAAATCGTTTTAAGAAAAAAGGAATGGTTAAAATAAACAAAGTTTCAGAAACTTGTGATAAGGCAATAAATGAGTTAGAATTTGTAACTACAAATGAATCGGGATAATTTGTTGTAAAGCTTCTCAAAAATTCTGAAGCCCAAGCATTCGATATTTGAAGAACCACACCTAATAATGTGGCAAAAATAAAGAATACGGCCATTTTATATTCTTTAAACAAGGCAAAGGCATCAAGACCAAGACGTTCTATAAGAGACTTATTTTCAGATTTTGATAAGGGCACGTTTGGTAGTGTAAAAGAATAAACTCCCATAATTAAAGAGATGACCATCGCAAAGTAAAACTGCATGTTATTTTGAGCCCATCCAAATGTTCCTACAGCGACCTCGGCTACAATAAAACCTATTGTTCCCCAAACTCTAATTTTAGGAAACGCTTTTATAACGTCAAATTTATTATCTGTTAAAATGCTATATGAAACCGTATTGGCTAATCCCAAAGTTGGCATATAAACGGTTAAATAACCTAACATCATCCAAAAGAAGGTATCGAAGTCATGTGTTTGGGCAAGAAAAAACATAAAACCTGCACCAATTATATGCAAAATGCCCAATAGTTTTTGGGCATTTATGTACTTATCTGCTATAATACCGACAATACCCGGCATTACTAAAGAAGCAATTCCCAGGGTTGTAAATATTTTACCAATTTGTATGCCTTCAAAATGTAATTGTCCGCCTAAATATCCTCCTAAAGATATGAGCCAAGCTCCAAAAACGAAAAGTTCTAAAAAATTTAAAATCGTTAAACGAAACTTTATACTCATAGTATAGTATTTAATTAAACCTTATCGTTTGGATATTTCATCTCTAACTCTGGCCGCTGTTTCGTAATCTTCGTTGGCAACAGCTTCGTCTAATATTTTATTGAGTTCTTCTATAGATTTTCCTTTATAACTGTCGGGTAATTTGGTTTCAATTTCTTCGGCCAAAACTTCATCTAACAGTATTTTATCATCAACGCCTTCGTCCTTGTCCGGATTCACTTTAAGATAAATTCCGGCCTTATCTAAAATATTTTTATAAGTAAAAATAGGGGCTTCAAATCGCAAAGCCAATGCTATGGCATCACTTGTACGGGCATCAATAATCTCTTCAATTTTATCGCGCTCGCAAATTAAACTCGAATAAAAAACACCATCAACTAACTTATGAATGATCACTTGCTTAACCACAATATCAAATCGGTCAGCGAAGTTTTTAAATAAATC
>JBBKXS010000182.1:0-3050 GCA_037969605.1 Flavobacteriaceae bacterium | reverse complement strand
GTTTACTTTTTATTGGGGTTCAATAAAATGGCATAAATTTCAATAGCAAAGCCAAGAAGCACTAAAGTCGGTGCCAATCGTATACGTCTCCAACTAAAAATACTCGGATCAAAAACATTGGGGTCGTCACTTCCGCCACCTGCCATTAACATAAACCCGAGTGCGATACAACCCAAGCCTATAAGCATAAACTTGTAATTTTTCTTACCGAACATAAATTCGGATTTGGCCTCTTCTTTGCGTTTTTGTTCTCCCATATTAAAGCTTCAATAAGATAACGCAAAGTAACAGTTTTATTTAAAACTATTACGTTAATGGAATCTAAAAATGAATAAATTTGACTTTGGTCAATTCCAAGAAAAATCCATCTGCAACTCGCTGGTCAATATAAATTTTATTTTTAGATATGTCTATACTTCCAAAAGTCGTCCCGTTAATGGTTATGGTTTTGTAATCTGCAGTATCTTCCATTGAAAATGCATAGGTTCCTGATTGAAATATACTAAAACCACTTTCAGAATTGTTGATAATAGTTAGGGTACCCATATTATCATCAAAAGTCCAAAGTATTATACCAGGATCAAAGGACAAATCCACCCCACTTATTCCGCCACTAACATGGGTAAGATTCCAATTGCCATCAATGCCATTATCTGGACTGGAATCGTCATTGGAGTGGCAACTGGCTAGACCCGTCAGTAGCAGTACTGATAACATAAACAGCATTGTTTTCATTTTCAATGTTTATGTTGTAGACGATAAATAGTCGAAAAGGTTGCGTTTATTTGGTCAATAATATAAGTGGTCGGTCTTCAAATTTAAAAAGCGTTGCGTGGCAATAAAGGTACTGACCCAAGTAATCAAAACGCCAAGACCAAAAACAACCACAAAAAGTAAGGTAATAATAACAGGCTTTTGTAGCAATTCCAATTCTGGGAATGTTTGATTGATATAGTATATTACAATGGCCATTCCTATTAATGCAACAATAGAACCTATAATCCCTAATTGGACACTTTTTAAAATAAACGGTTTTCTGATGAACGATTTTGTAGCACCTACCATTTGCATAGTTTTGATAATAAAACGCTTTGAATATACGGCCAATCGAATGGAACTATTGATTAATAATACTGCAATCAAGGTAAACAGCGCACTAATAACCAGCACCCAAAAGGTGATTTTTTTAACATTGTTATTCATGAGTTCCACCAAATCGTCATCGTATCGCACTTCTTGTATAAAGTCTTTTTGGGATAGATCTTCGGTGATTTTGGCCAAGGTTTCACTCGTTACAAAGTCAGCCTTCAAATGGACATCAATAGAGTTTTGCAACGGATTTTGTCCTACATTATCCAAAAAATCATCACCATATTCGGCTTTCATGAGTTCTGCTGCCTCTTCTTTGGATACATAGACTGAAGATTTGGTGTAAACGGCCATCGCCAAACTTTTTTCGAGTTGTTTTACTTCAACCTCTTTTGCAGATTCATTCAGATAAATAGAAACAACCACTTGCTCTTTAAAATTATCAGAAATGGTTTTGGCGTTCAGCACCAACAAACCTAAACAGCCCAAAAGGAAAAGCACCAAGGCAATACTAATAACGACTGATAAATAGGAGGAAATTAACTTGCGCTTTTGGAATTGATCAAAAGAGGAACTCATATATAATAATGGATTATGGTGTAAAAATAAAAAAGTAAATTTGATTAATATTTATTATAACTAAAACATATGAACATTGTTGTGTTTGGGGCAGGTGCTGTTGGTGGCTATTTTGGAGGAAAACTTGCAAAAGCCGGATTTAATGTCACATTTATTGCTCGAGGTAAAACATTTGAAGCCATTAAGACCAATGGGCTCAAAGTTAAAAGTATATTTGGGGATTTTGTGGTGCATCCCAATGTTACCGATAATGTCTCTGAAATAAAGGATGCCGATGTAATCATTTTGGGAGTTAAATCTTGGCAGATTGAAGAAGTTGCAAAACAATTGAAGCCTATACTTAACAAAAACACGATGGTTTTACCTTTACAAAATGGAGCAGACAATGCCGATCGCCTTCGAGAGATTTTAAACCCTGAAAATGTATTGGCTGGTTTATGCAAAATTGTAAGCAAAATTGAATCCCCAGGCGTGATCGACCATTTTGCCTTTGAACCTGAAATTGTTTTTGGAGAATATGACAATCAAAAAACAGAACGAGTTAAGGCCTTAAAAACAATTTTCGACAAAGCCGAATTTAAGAATAGGATTGCGGAGGATATTCAACTGGAAATCTGGAAAAAATTCCTGTTTATTGCGACAGTAAGCGGGATAGGTGCCTTGACCCGAAGTACATTTGGAGTAATGCGTGCGGATGAACATATCAGAAGTATGCTTTATCAAACAGCACATGAGATTGTAACCATTGCCAATGCTAAAGGTATTGGGTTGACTAATGATGACATAGACATGATATTAAAAGCAGTAGATAATTTAATTCCAGAGACTACAGCCTCCATGCAACGGGACATTATGGAAGGACGTCCAAGTGAACTCGATAACTTTAACGGATACATTGTAAAAACAGGAAAACAACTTCATATTACAACCCCTGTAAATGCTTTTGCCTACTATTGTTTGTTACCACAAGAAAAGAAAGCAAGAAAGCTACTCTAAAGGTTTTTTACTTCATGCAATAAACCTTAAATTTGCGCCTTAATAAGTAGGAAGTTTACGATGAAATACCATTTCAACGAGATAGAAAAAAAGTGGCAAGATCATTGGGCCAAAAACCAAACCTTTAAAGCCGAAAATCATAGCACTAAACCAAAGTTTTATGTGTTGGACATGTTTCCCTACCCAAGCGGAGCTGGATTGCATGTTGGACATCCGCTAGGCTATATTGCCAGCGATATTTATGCACGTTACAAACGCCATAAAGGCTTTAACGTCTTACATCCGCAAGGCTATGATAGTTTTGGTTTGCCTGCGGAACAATATGCCATTCAAACTGGACAACATCCTGCCTTGACCACCGAAGAAAATATAAAAACCTACCGTCG
>JBBKXS010000181.1:0-2992 GCA_037969605.1 Flavobacteriaceae bacterium | reverse complement strand
TGACAGTTTGTATAATATGGCTTTTACAATTATCGATATTGAAAAAAGAAAACGTTTATACACAACTATAGATTCTTTAGCTATGCAAAACGCCATAATGGTGCCTTTATACTATGATGAAGTGGTACGATTTACTAGAAAAAATGTAAAAGGATTGGGAATCAATCCGATAAATTTGTTGGAATTGAAACATGTAAAGAAAGAATAATTAATCCCTTCTAAATTTTTTTGTTTCCTCAAAAACTTGTTCCATAATTTCGGCGTCCTGTTCAGAAAATTCAACCTCACGACGTGACATCACAATTTTAGCAACTTCAAAGGCTTTTTTGGGCAAATAGGTTGTAAAACCACCATGACCTCCCCAACTAAAGCTCGGTATAAAATTACGCGGGAAACCACTACCAAAAATATTGGCACTAACACCCACAACGGTTCCAGTATTGAACATGGTATTGATACCACATTTACTATGGTCTCCCATCATAAGACCACAAAATTGCAACCCTGTTTTGGTGAAACTTTCGGTTTGGTAATCCCAAAGTCGCACTTCGGAATAATCATTTTTTAAATTAGAAGTATTGGTGTCCGCTCCAATATTGCACCACTCACCCAATACTGAATTGCCCAAATACCCTTCATGTGCTTTATTGGAATAGGCAAACAAAACTGCATTTGTAACTTCACCACCAACTTTACAAAAAGGCCCAATAGTAGTTGGTCCATATATTTTAGCACCTAGTTTTATTGTAGAGCCTTCACATATTGCAAAAGGACCGCGAATAATACTTCCTTCCATAATTTCAGCATCCTTACCAATATAAATTGGTCCTGTAGAGGCATTGAGTATAGTAAATTCTAATTTTGCGCCTTCTTCAATAAAAACATTACTGGGGTCAACAACTCGGTTAGAACTTGGTATGGGTTGTGATTTTCTTCCTTTTGTAAGCAATTCAAAATCTTCTGTAAGAGCCTCTCCATTTTTCCTGAAAATATCCCAAGTATGTTCTATTTTAATGAGATCATCGTTAAATTCAATGGCTTCATAATGTTCAAAATCGATATTATCCTGTGTCTCTTTCGAAAAAAACGCAATGACATCTTCCCCTTTAAAAATAGCTTGGTTTTCTTCGAGATTCTTGACCATTTCGGCAAGTTCAGAATTTGGAAGATAGGAGGCATTAATCATGACATTTTCATCCATTTCCACCATCGGATATTTTTCAGAAAGATAATCTTCGGTAAGTGTAGTTGTGGTAAAACCCAAATAGGTTTCCCATTTTTCACGAATGGTTAAAATACCGATCCTAATATCTGCAACTGGCCTTGTGTAGGTAAATGGCAACAACGTGTTGCGGGAAGGACCATCAAATAGAATATAGTTCATTTATAGTTGAAAGTTAAAAAGTTAAAAAGTTAAAAGTCTACCACTTCAACTTCAAAAACATTTAGGATGTCATTCAAAAATAGTGTAATTATAGGTAACAAAAAAGCCTTCGAGATAATTCCTGAAGGCTTTAATAATATTAGAAGACTAAACTTATTTTTTAAATTTAGCGTATTTATTTTTGAACTTGTCAATACGTCCTGCAGTATCAACCAATTTAGATTTACCAGTATAATATGGGTGTGAGCTTCTAGAAATCTCAAGTTTAATCAATGGGTAATTTACACCATCAACTTCTAAAGTTTCACTTGTTTCAGCTGTTGACTTGGTTAAAAACACGTCTTCGTTTGACATGTCTTTAAACGCTACAAGTCTATAATTTTCTGGATGTATTCCTTTTTTCATCACCTTACGATTTATAATCTTTACTTTTTTCGAGCTGCAAATTTAAGTATTTTTTGCAAACAAGCAATAATTTATTTTGTTTTTTATTACATATCTTTATTGTAACAATTGAATATAAATTCATACTAACCAATCAAATAATAGCTAAAACTAAAATTTATGGAAGCACAAAAACCAACTATCGGCAAATTTGCCATGAACTACGGGGTCATTTTAGGCGTCATTATGATTCTCATTGCTGTAATAATGTATGTTACTGGCATGTCTCTTATGGGTGAACAATGGCCGCAATATTTATATTACATCATTTTTCCTATTGTTATTTTTTATGCCATAAGTCAATTTAAAAAGCAAAACGCCAATGTGTTAAGTTTGGGCGAGGCAATAAAACTTGGAGTTGTTATTGCCGCTATTAGCGCCATTATCTATATAATTTATGGACTTATATTCAATTATATTATAGATCCGGAATTTATGGGACAAATAAAAGAGGTGGTAAGGGATAAAATGATTGAAGCTCCTAATGCGACTCAGGAAATGGTTGATCAACAAATGAAAGTTGTTGAGATGTTCATGAATCCTTTGATTGGTTCCGCCCTTTGGGTTGCTTTGAGTATGTTTTTTGGATTAATATATTCTCTAATTGCTGGATTAGTGATGAAAAAAGAATAATAGGCATGCTTAAATAATTTCTTTATTTTTGAACAAAGAAATTTGAAAGTATTTAAATGAACATATCAGTAGTCATACCGCTACTTAACGAACAAGAATCTTTAACAGAACTACACGATTGGATTGCAAAAGTTATGCAATCCAATCGTTTTTCTTATGAAATCATTTTTATTGATGATGGAAGTACTGATGCTTCATGGGCAACAATTACAGCCTTGTCACAAAAGGAAAACAAAGTAAGGGGCATTCGCTTTTTAAAGAATTTTGGCAAATCACAAGCCTTACATGCGGGCTTTAAAAAAGCTCAAGGTGACGTCGTCATTACTATGGACGCCGATTTACAGGACAATCCAGATGAAATCCCAGAGCTTTATAAAATGATAACCGAAGAGGGTTATGATTTGGTTTCTGGTTGGAAAAAGAAGCGTTACGATTCCATTATTTCAAAAAACTTGCCTTCAAAAGTGTTTAATTGGGCTGCTCGTAGAACATCGGGAGTTAAGCTCAACGATTTTAATTGTGGTTTAAAAG
>JBBKXS010000180.1:0-26889 GCA_037969605.1 Flavobacteriaceae bacterium | reverse complement strand
CCCGGGTTTTGCTTAATAAAGATTCTTCAATTTTTTCAAACAGCTCCACATCCCAATCCTGCCAGCGTTCGAAGGCAAATTCCTTACGCATCAAATTAGGTGGGATATTACAGGCAATCATGGCCGCTTCGGCCAAAATGGTACCACTCCCACACATGGGATCCATAAAATCGGTCTGTCCATCCCAACCCGACAACATAATCAGTCCTGCGGCCAGCACCTCGTTTATTGGGGCAATATTGGTAGCAGTTTTATAACCGCGTTTATGCAACGAATCTCCAGAAGAATCCAACGCAATGTCACAGGTGTTTCGGTCAATATGCACATTGACCTTTATATCTGGAAATTTCAAATCCACGTTTGGACGTTCGCCAGTGGTATTTCTAAATTTATCCACAATGGCGTCCTTGGTTTTTTGGGCAATGTAAAGAGAGTGCGTAAATTGTTCGGAATGCACGGTGGCATCAACCGCTAGGGTTCCTGATGGTTTTAGATATTGTTCCCAAGACATGTTATAGAGCTTATCATATAGCTCTTGTTCATTTTTTACCTTAAAGCTATGGATGGGCTTTAAAATTTTAATGGCGGTACGCAATGCCAAATTAGCCTTATACATAAAACCCTTGTCGCCTACAAAACTCACACTTCTTATCCCTTTGGTGACCTCTAGGGCACCTAATTGTATGAGCTCGTTTGCCAATAAGTCTTCAAAACCAAATAAGGTTTTGGCCACCATTTTAAAATTATTCTCCATACTATATCTCTAAATCATTGCAAAAATAAAGTATTTTTGTCGCAACGTAATGGTTAAATGTAATTAGGTTAAGGATTGCAGCGGCATCCTTTTTAAAACATTGGAACGTCATTGCGAGGCAAATTTTATTTGCTGTGGCAATCTGCTAATCGATAAAAAGATTACCACGTCGTTTCTCTCCTCGTAATGACGAGTATAGATTTTTTAAAAAGATATAGTGGAAAGCCTGGTGCTTTTAGTTATAAAAGCAAACCACATCATAAAAAAACAGATTCCCACTTTCGTGGGAAATGAATATGACAAAACACAAAACACAATGGTACGCTTCCTGGTTCGATACGCCGTTTTACCATATTTTGTACAAGGACAGGGACCATACCGAAGCACAGTCGTTTATGGATACCTTGACTCACTATTTAAACCTTCCGGAACAGGGTAAAATATTGGATTTGGCTTGTGGTAAAGGCCGACATTCCATGTACTTAAACGCATTGGGTTTTGATGTTACCGGTGTGGATTTATCTGAAAACAGTATTGCCTACGCCAAACAATATGAGAATGATACGCTTCATTTTCAGGTGCATGATATGTGCCAACCCTTCAATCAAAAATTTGATGCTGTGTTCAATCTTTTTACCAGTTTTGGGTATTTTGATAAAGAAGAGGACAATCTAAACACCATTAAGGCCATCAAAGCCGATTTAAATGATTATGGTTTTGGCGTCATCGATTTTATGAACATGGAGCATGTCTTGGAACATTTGGTACCCGAAGATGTCAAGACCATTCAAAATATTAAATTCCATCAAAAACGCTATGTTAAGGACGGTTACCTTTATAAGGATATTCAATTTAGTTATCACGACGAAAATTATGAATTTCAAGAACGGGTAAGAGCTTTAATGTTAAAGGATTTTGAATCTATGTTTGAACAGGCTGATGTCCATTTGTTGGATGTTTTTGGTGATTATAAATTGCGTAAGTTTGAAAAAAATAGGTCAGACCGTTTGGTCATGATTTTTAAATAAATTAGAGGTCTGTTTATACGATACATAACTATGAATAAATATCTGCTTCCTATATATGCCGTTTTATTTGGTGTACTACTCGTTGTCTTGTTAAGGCAAAAAAAAACATCTTACTCACGATTATTGTTGCCCTTCAGTGGTGCTTTTTTATTAGCACTTACCCTTTTCGATCTGTTACCTGAAGTTTATGGGCATTTAGATGCTAAACAAACGGGATTATTTATCATGTGCGGTATATTAATGCAAATTGTATTGGAGTTTTTCTCAAAAGGCGCCGAACACGGTCACGTTCATATCCATGTTCATGGCACAGCATTTCCTTGGGCGCTCTTTTTAAGTTTATGTATACATAGTTTTATGGAAGGTTTTTCAATAAATCAACATAACGATATGGTATATGGCATCTTGGTTCATAAAATCCCAATTGCTATGGTGCTCACGACGTTTTTGCTGCATTCTAAGTACAGCAGAATGCAAGTGGTGTTTTTCCTATCTATTTTTGCGGCTATGACACCCTTAGGAACTTATATTTCCAATAATTTGGCCCTGGTTTCAGATTATGTGAATATTATAAATGCCTTTGTAATAGGTATCTTTTTTCATATTTCGACCATCATTTTATTTGAAAGCAGTGAAGGCCATAAATTTAATTTGTCAAAGTTAATTGCCATTATTTTGGGTGTAGGGATAGCCTTTATGATATAAATGAATATAAAGAATAGAGAATAAAATCATATGTACTTCTGAACATTCCTAAATAGAGTTGACCAACACCATTAATACCAACTTACCCATGATTAAATTCTTTCAAAAAATCCGTCTTAATATGATTAGGGAAAATAGAACATCAAAATATTTGCTTTATGCCATTGGCGAAATCGTGTTGGTAGTAATTGGGATTTTAATTGCGCTACAAATAAATAACTCCAACGAAATTCGTAAAAATCACCTCACGGAATCAAAATATATGGAAGAAATGTTGGAAGATTTTGAAGTCAATTTACAATCTTCAAAAATAGCGATAAGCCGTTTAGAGGAAGTTCTACCTGCCTTAATTGGGTTGCTAGAACAATCTGCTCTAGATACACCTTCCATTACTGTAGATTCTATAAATACAGTATTTTCAATGATACAATCTATGCCTTTCTATAGTAGTACAGATAGGGTTTATAACAATATTATGGGCTCTGGAGATTTAAGACTCCTTACGAGTTCCGAACTTAAAACCTTATTATCCAATTATTATAAAAACCTTAATGTACTTACTATTGTGCAATCAACACATGAGATGGAATTGGTTCAAATATTTCAACCCTATATTATTGATAACCTGGATTTTCAATCCGTTTACGCCCAAAGATTAGAGGAATCCCCTTTACCTCCACCAACAGAAACTAATCGAATTATAGAGGTTTTAAAGGATAGAAAATTCAGAAACATTATTGTTGCCAAATTTTCTATTTTAGAAGACCTATTGCAACAAAATCAATTTTTAGAAAAAATTAATTCGGACATGGTTGACTTATTAAGAAAAGAATTGAAAAAATAAATACTTTTAAATCACAAAAAAGAAAATCATGAAAAAGTGGCAAATGGCACCACCAAGGACCATAAAATGCCAGATCACGTGATTATAATGGATTTTATGAATGGAATAAACACAATGCCTAAAGTGTAAAAAGTCCTCCAGAAAACAATAATAACAAGCGGTGAATTATGAATTGGGCAAAAAAGTTATTATTATTACTGTTAATCTGGAAAATGTAAATGTATATAGTATTGTATTAACGAAAAAAATGAGGAGCCGTAATCATGTCACTTAAAAACGTTCAAGAAACTTACGAGAAAGTAGGTGCTGAAGACCCACTATGGGCAATTCTCACAGACGATAAAAAACATGGTGAAAAGTGGGATACTGAGGATTTTTTTGCCTTAGGTCGTAAGGAAATAAACGACGTCATGGACTATCTGGAAAGCCTTGATGTGACGGTAACCCACGGTAATGCGTTTGATTTCGGTTGCGGCGTGGGTCGACTTACTCAAAGTCTTTGCCATCACTTCGAGAGCGTCACTGGCATGGATATTTCCAACACCATGATTGAAAACGCCAATAAATTTAATAAATTCGGTGATAATTGCACTTACATCACTAATACCGAACCGCATCTGAAATGCCTAGAGACGGGAACATTCGATTTCGTATACACCAATATTGTGTTACAACACATGGCACCTCGGTATCAGGTGGATTATATCAAGGAGTTCTTCCGAATCCTGAAACCAGGCGGAATGGCATTATTTCAGGTACGCACTTCAGCAGGACCAAATCCAGGGACACTAGCCAAAATGCTCTACACCTTCAAAAATGAACACTTGAAACCATTTTGGAAAAAAGTCCGTGGCAGACCTCCCATCCAGGTTCACACAATTTCACCGCAGCTGGTTGAACAGACCATTACCGAATGTGGCGCCAAACTTATAGATAACCAAAGCACAGACAAGAAAGTTCGCAAAAGTCGACAGAGTTTGCGCTATTGTACAGTAAAGCCTTTCTAAGAGGTGTATTTGATATGCTGGGAAGCCCTAGTGTCGTAGTTACAAAATATCTATTTGGATGTACGTCCTTTCAGTTCAAGATGGAAAGCTTAATATCTAACTACATTTAATTTTAGTATCACACCGCTCTTCGAAGTTTGTAATTTCGCACTGCAATATTTTAAGTAACAGGTATTATATCACATAAAAGAATATCATAAAAAAATGGCAAATGGCACCTCCAAGGACCAAAAAATGCCAGATCACGTGATTATAAGGGATTTTGTGAATGGCATAAAACACAATGCCCACTGTATAAAATAATCCCCCGGAAAACAATAACAACAATCCATTTGAGGGCATTTTATCTGCCAAAGCTGTAAAGTCTAATACAATTAGCCAACCCATCACCAAATAGAGCAAGGTGGAAAAGATTTCAAACCTGCCCGTAAAAAACAACTTTAAAATAATTCCAAAGGCCGCAATGCCCCAGACCAACCAAAACAAGAGCCAACCTCTACTATTTGGGAGCAAAATTAAAGTTACAGGCGTATAAGATCCCGCAATGAGCAAGTAAATACTGATGTGGTCAACAACCCTAAAATAATGTCTTCGTTTTTCATTTTGTATGGAATGGTAAAGTGCAGATGCTAGAAAAAGAATAATGATTGAAAGTCCGTAAACAATAACACTGAATACTTCTAGGGTATTAGGTTTACTATTCAATAGGAGTAACACTAATCCCACAATCCCCAAACCCGCACCAATTCCGTGGGTCCAAGCATTTAATCGTTCTTCCATGGGGCTTTGAATCCGCATTAATTAGTTTTGGCATTTGAGCCTATCCACTTTTCGGTAAGCTCATAATAATCAAAGTCAATAGCAGGTTTTTGACGTTGCAATTGCCGACTTTGGAAAGCCCTTTCCAAGATGTCCTCTATTAAAAAATCTTCCTTGTCATGAATAGGGTCGAATTCTCTTTTTAGAGAAATATCGAACAATTTGGCGGTATTATTATACCAAAAGGCACGCCAACCATTGCGCAATTCCTTCACCAAATCAAAGGTGGTATTTCCCGTTTGCCGATGGATCAATTTCACTAAAATTTGTCCCTCGGTTCGTGTGAGCTTTTTTAATTCGGTTGAAAACTCCTCTTCAATGTAACGCTGTATGATTTTTGTGTAACGTTTTTTATCGCTCTTTTTTTTCAAAGATGCCAAACGTTCATTTAAAGCGGTCAATCGATCTGCAGCCAATTTAGCATAGGGATAGACTTTAATGGTTTTTCGTTTTAAAATTAAATATCTAATCTTATCCTCTTTACTTTCAAAATTTAAATTATTAAGGATTAAAACTTCATCAAGTTCAATCAAATTTTTTAGAATGGAATCCCCTTCAATATAATAATACTCCACCGCTGTGGTGTCCTGCGCAACGGGATATTGCTGCGCAAATGTAAGCACAGGAAAACATAGGAGGATGTAGTTTAAAATCTTCATGATAGGTTATGAAACCAAAATCGTTCCAAGTGCTGGTAAAATTAATAATTTACATATGCTTAAACCTTAAAATACTATTAATATTATTATTTTAGAGCAAAATATTTAATAATGGCAAAACAACGGATACTGAATAAAAAGTCGATGGACTTTTTAGAGAAATACCTTAACAATGCAGCGCCAACGGGTTATGAATGGGATGGACAAAAACTTTGGATGGACTATATAAAACCCTATGTGGACGAATTTATTACCGATACTTATGGAACAGCAGTGGGTGTTATCAATCCCAAAGCGAAATATAAGGTGGTGATTGAAGGTCATGCTGATGAGATTTCTTGGTATGTGAATTACATTTCAGATAACGGTTTGATCTATGTTATTAGAAATGGTGGTAGCGACCACCAAATAGCACCGAGTAAAATTGTGAACATTCATACCAAAAAAGGTATTGTCAAAGGCGTTTTTGGTTGGCCAGCAATTCACACAAGAAACAAAGCCAAGGAAGAAGTACCAACTCTTGAAAATATTTTTATTGATGTGGGCTGCAAAACCAAAGATGATGTTGAAAAACTTGGGGTTCACGTAGGATGCGTGATTACCTATCCCGATGAATTTCACATTCTTAATAAGGACAAATTTGTATGTCGCGCCTTGGATAACCGTATGGGTGGGTTTATGATTGCCGAAGTGGCCCGATTGTTACACGACAATAAAAAAACGCTCCCCTTTGGATTGTATATTACCAATTCTGTTCAGGAAGAAATTGGATTACGTGGTGCACAAATGATAACCGAAACCATCAAGCCCAATGTGGCTATAGTTACCGATGTAACCCACGATACCACTACGCCAATGATCGAAAAGAAAAAGGAAGGACATCTTGAACTTGGCAAAGGTCCCGTCATTGCTTATGCCCCAGCGGTACAGCAAAAACTGCGTGATTTGATTACGGATACTGCAGAGGAGAAAAAAATTCCGTTTCAACGCTCTGCTTTATCCAGAGCAACAGGAACAGATACCGATGCTTTCGCATACTCTAACGGAGGCGTCGCTTCGGCATTGATTTCGTTACCATTACGTTATATGCACACCACGGTTGAGATGGTCCATAAAGATGATGTAGAAAATGTTATTAAATTAATTTATGAAACCTTGCTCAAAATAAAAGCTGGTGAAACCTTTAGTTATTTTAAATAAGAAAACCATTTCATTAAAGAGCGGATTTTTCAAACTATGGAGGAATACATAGACATTGTAACCAAGAAAGGCAAGCACACTGGGAAATCGGCATTAAAATCTGAAATCCACAGTAAGGGATACTACCATAATACGGCCCATATATGGCTGTACACTAAAGCAGGTGAGGTTTTGTTGTCCCAACGCTCAGCTAACAAGACTATTTGTCCCTTGCTTTGGGATGTCTCAGTTGCTGGCCATATTGATGCTGGAGAACCCATGCTATCGGCAGCCATTAGAGAGGTTAAGGAAGAAATTGGACTAAATATTGATGAACAGGATTTAAAGAAGATCGGTGTGTTTGAGTGCTTTCAATCGTATGAAAACGGAATTGTGGACAATGAATTTCACCACACTTTTATTTCAGAATTGATGGTGGGGATTTCAGAACTTAAGCTTCAAAAAGAAGAAGTGGAAGCTGTTAAACTGGTATCCTTTGAAGCCTTCAAAAATATACTTAAACACGTAGGAACTGACAATCATTTTGTGGCCACTAATAAGTTGTATTATGAATTTGTATTGAAGGCCATCGTCAAAACAGTAAACCCTACCCCATGAACCTACTGCTATCGGCAATTGCTCCCGTTTTTATCATTATCATTTATATTTATATCAAGGATAAATATGAAAAAGAGCCCAAACGCCTGCTTTTGTTGAGCTTTATATCTGGGGCCATCGTAAGTATTCTTATTACCACCATTCTATATACAGGTTTTGATATACTATTGCCACTGAAAAATCATTACAGTATTGGGCAACAATTTATAAAGGCCTTTTTTGTGGTAGGTCTGACCGAGGAGTTTAGTAAATACATTATTGTACGTTATGTTTCGCAGCCAAGGAAAGCCTTTAACGAACCCTTTGATGGTATTATTTACGCAGTCATGGTTTCTATGGGTTTTGCCGCAACTGAAAATTTGATGTATGTCCTTCAGGGTGGTTATGAAGTGGCCTTTTTAAGGGCATTTACCGCAATTCCGGCCCATGCTACTTTTGCCATTTTAATGGGCTATTTTATGGGGAAGGCTAAGTTTTCCAATAACAAGGTCCTATTGAATTTTACAGGACTTGCATTGGCTATTCTGTTTCATGGAGCTTATGATTTTTTCCTGTTCATCGATTTTGTCCCTGGCGTTTGGATAGGGGCTTTTGTCTCCCTATTTGTAGGTTTATTTTTGGCCAGAAGGGCCATACGAAAACATCAGGAGGCTTCAAACTTTAACACATGAACACCATAGCAGATCGTATAGCCGATTTTATAAAACGCTTCCCTCCTTTTGACCTGCTCAAAAGTGAGCCTCTTCTTGAGATTTCAAAAAAAGTGAAGATTAAATATCTGGAAAAGGGGAAAGCTATATATAATCAAAATGACCCATTACAGGATCATTTTTATATTATCAATAAAGGAGCCGTATCCCTAATTAAGGAAAAAGAAGGGTCTTCGGAAGTTATAGATAAATTTGATGAAGGCGATGTATTTGGCTTGCGTCCATTGTTCGCCAAAGAAAATTATGCCAGTACTGCAATTACTGACGAAGAGACCATTCTTTACGGAATACCTATTAAGCTGTTTAAACCTTTGGCGGAACACAATAAAGCGATTGGTCATTATTTAATTGAAAGCTTTGCGTCAAACACCGAAAACCCATATACAAAAGAACACCATATCCAATTTTTTTCTGACGTAGAAATTATAAGAAATCCAACAGACCGTCATTTTGAGTTACAACCTGTAAAATTTATTCAAAACGTGGTTACGGCCAAACCTACTACTACCATAAAAATAATAGCAACCATGATGAGTAATCTCAATATTGGTTCTGTAATTATTGAACAAAAAGGGATTCCATTAGGTATAATAACGGATAAAGACTTAAGGACAAAAGTGGTCACGGGCTTGCACTCCATTAATGATCATGCTTCCAAAGTAATGAGCAGCCCTGTGCTTTGTTATTCTAAAAATATCACCATTGCACAAGCTCAAGTTTCCATGATGAAACATAAAATTGGGCATATTTGCATTACCGAAGATGGAACACCCAATACCAAAATTATAGGTATTGTATCGGAGCATGATATGGTCGTTATGGAAGGTAGCAATCCCGCAGTTTTAATGAAAGCCATCAAACGTTCCAATAGCTCCAAAGATTTAAAACGCATCCGTGAAAAGATTATGGTCCTATTGGAAGGCTATATCATGCAGAACATTCCATTAACCCATACAAGCAAGATCATTTTTGAACTTAATGATGCCACCATTAAGCGTATAATAGAACGTTGTATTTTAAAAATGGATCAACCACCTCCAGTAAAATTTGCATGGATGTCCTTAGGTAGTCAGGGCAGGAAAGAACAATTGCTCCATACCGATCAGGACAATGCCATTATTTTTGAAAATGTTGATGAGGATAAGCTTGAAGTGGTAAGAGCCTATTTTTTAAAGTTGGCCAAAAAAGTCAATAAGCGCTTAAATACCATTGGTTTTGATTTTTGCAATGCCGATATGATGGCCAAAAACCCAAAATGGTGCTTAAGCCTAAACGAATGGAAACAACAGTTTAGTAATTGGACTTCAAATACAGGTCATGACGAAATTCTACTCTGTTCCATTTTTTTTGATTTTGATATTAGTTTTGGTGAAGCTGCTTTGACCAATGAACTTTCTGAACATACTTTAAAATTAGTCAAGGAGAATCATCTCTTTATTTCAAAATTAGGTGCCAGTGCTTTGCGTAGTGCCTCTCCTCTCGGTTTTTTTAGACAGTTTTTGGTTGAAAGTGATGGCGAGTATAAAGATTTATTCGATTTAAAAAAACGTGCTTTAATGCCACTTGTTGATGCTGGTAGGTTATTGACCTTGCACTATCAAATTAAAACCATTAATAATACTGCTGAACGCTTTGAAAAACTGGCAGAATTATTTCCTGAAGACCAAGAAATTTACTTATCCTGTTCCTATGCCTTTAAAGCTATTTCAAAGTTCAGAACCAAACATGGGCTTCTTAATAAGGATAATGGACGATTTATAGAATTGTCTGTATTAACCAAAGAAGAAAAAATGAAATTAAAGCGCTGTTTTAAAACCATTGCAGCCCTTCAAGAATTGATCAAAGTTAAATTCAATCTAGGTAATTTGTTATAATTGAAAAACATCTTCAAAATAAAGTCCAAACAGCCAGAGTTACCCAAGTATTGGTTAGCTTATGAAGCTTTGTTTTATGAAAAAACGAGTAACTCCTTAACCGATACCAGATTTGTGGTGCTGGATACTGAAACTACTGGGTTTGACTATCATTTGGACCGCATACTATCTATAGGGGCAGTCGACATTTTCAATAACGAAATTAAGGTCTCAAACGCCTTCGAAATCTATATCCAACAAGATCGTTTTAATGAGAAAACTGTTGCCATTCACGGGATCTTAAAACATGAGCGCATTAAAACCTATAATGAAACTGAAGCCTTAAAGCGATTTCTCAAATACATTGGAAATAGCATTTTAGTAGCGCATCATGCTACATTTGATATCACGATGATCAATCAAA
The DNA here is from genome assembly GCA_037969605.1 of Flavobacteriaceae bacterium. Lineage (GTDB taxonomy): Bacteria > Bacteroidota > Bacteroidia > Flavobacteriales > Flavobacteriaceae > Geojedonia. The sequence continues at coordinate 16,289 of JBBKXS010000180.1, read as the reverse complement.
TACTCCATCGAAAAGGCTTGCCAAAGCTCAAAAATAAAGTAATTGAAACTGTCAATTTATATAAGGCAACACGCATAAAATCCAATTTAATAAAGCAGGATAATTATACTTTGGATGAGATTGCAGAAAATTATGCCCTTGATGTCAGCGATAGGCATACTGCAGCAGGTGATGCCTTTATTACTGCGCTCATTTTTTTAAAGACCACATCCCTTTTGAGAAAAAAAAAGAATTTTAGCCTTAAGGGTTTGTTTAATAAATAAATAAAATTTCATCTAAACCGGCTTTCTTTTTAGCTTTTGTTTATAGTAAATTATTTTAGAATTTTAACAGATACAAACATCCAATTCCTTAAATTGTATCGTAAATATTGGGAATTTTTTATTTTAGAACAATTTAAAATTTAACATTTTAGTAATGAGTAAATTAAATACATTTGCTTAAAATTTAGAGCTCGTATCTATTATATGAAAAAAACCTTTTTTATTGCTGTATTTACATTGAGCATTCATTTAATGTCCTTTGGTCAAGAAGGTTTACCTATTCAGATTGACGATTCCGAAATTAGACCTTTAAATGATTTAAATGATAAGATCTTTCAGAAAAAATTAGAAAGTGAACTAAGGTCAAACGCGGTTTGGAAAAATCTGATTGCGAAAAAAAAGATGGCTGTTGGTATTGTAGACTTGAGCAATCCTGAACAGGTAACCTATGCTAGTGTTAATGGGAATTATATGATGTACGCAGCAAGTTTACCAAAAATTGCCATCCTTCTTTCTGCCATGGATGCCATAGACAAAAACGAATTAAGAGAATCTATTGAGGTTAAAAAAGATATGCGTTTAATGATCAGCAAATCAGACAATCCAGCCTCTACCCGAATGATTGATCGTTTGGGGTATCAAAAGATTGAAAACGTAATGACCGATCCTAAGTATATGTTTTATGATGAAGCCCATGGTGGTGGCCTTTGGGTAGGCAAACGCTATGGTGGTGGCGGAGATACCAATCGTGAACCCCTAAAGCATTTGAGTCATGCTGCCACAGTCAATCAGGTGTGTCGCTATTATTACTTATTGGCTCACGGCAAATTGGTAAATGAAAAGCGATCAAAACAAATGCTCGACATTATGGGCAATCCCGATTTACATCATAAATTTGTAAATACAATCGAAAAAATAGCACCTAATGCCCAATTATTTAGAAAATCGGGGTCCTGGAGAACCTATCATTCCGATTCGATATTAGTGTGGGGAGACGATCCTGATAGACGTTATATTCTGGTTGCTTTAATTGATGATCCCAACGGTGAACAGATTATAAGAAATCTTGCCAAATCTGCAGAAAAAATTCTAAAAAAAAAAGACCTAAATAGTCTTGCCTTAAACTAATCGATCATTCTCTTTTGCTGATGATAATCAAAAACAAAGCCCAGTATCAATTGTTTTGGGGTTTTAATAAGTTGTGTATATATTAGCTGAATATTCAGCCCTTAAAGCAATTAAAAAACTAAAAATTGAACCATCCGATGTCAATTATTAATACGCTGAAAGTATATATTCTAAAGGCTTTCGATTTAAAGGAAGAGGAACTAACTAAAACACTTTTATTACAACTTAACATATTTATTATCATAACCACCTTGTTGGTTGTAAAACCTACTATCAATTCACTATTTCTCTCTGAGCTTACTTCCAATGCATTGCCCCTTGCTTATGTTTTAACGGCAATGATGGCCATAATTGGGTCCTTTTTTTACAATAAGGCCTTAGAAAAATATGCCTTAAACATCATAATAGACCGCACCATAATTGGTTCTGTTATTTCATTGATCTTGTTCGGGATTGCTTTAAATTTTGATCTTGCCAACGGTTACTTATTGTATATTCCGTATATCTGGGTGGCAATTTTTGGCTTGTTAACGGCCTCCCAGTTTTGGATTTTGGCCAATCTGGTGTATAATGTTAGGGAAGCGAAACGGATTTTCGGATTTATTGGAGCAGGTGCCATTGCAGGCGGTATTTTTGGCGGTTATTTAACTTCGGTACTCACAAGGTTTATGTATACCGAAAATTTGCTATTTGTAGCCGCAATACTATTATGTTGCTGTATACCTATTACCCGTTACATTTGGAAAACAGAGGTCGTAAAACTCAATCCTTTCCAAGTGTCAATGCGGACAGATCCCAAAGGAGATTCCCCTTGGAGGCTGATCAAGCAATCCAAATTATTACGATTGATCGCAATTGTGGTGGGTATAAGCGTCTTAATTGCCAAACTAGTAGACTATCAATATAGTGATTATGCTTCAAGGCTTATAACCAATCCTGATGATCTGACTTCGTTTTTTGGGTTTTGGTTTTCAACCTTAAGTGTCATCTCTCTGGTCATACAACTATTTTTAACCAAGCGCATCGTTGGTACTTTTGGAGTTGGAAAATCCTTATTATGGCTGCCTACAGGGATTCTTATTGGTTCTATTTTATTATTGATTCTACCACAACTTTGGGTCATTGTTTTTATTAAAATTGTGGATGGCAGTTTAAAGCAATCGGTTAATAAAGCCGCTACCGAGCTACTTTCAATTCCAATACCCATAGATATTAAAAAGAAAACCAAAACCTTTACAGATGTTGTAGTAGATAGTATTGCAACGGGATTAGCTGGGTTTATACTCATATTTTTTATCAACGCACTTAATATTTCCTCAACTTATATCAGTTTAATCATTATTGGTTTAATATCGTTTTGGCTTTATTTTATTAATCAACTTAAAAATGAATATATCATTTCGTTTAAATCCTTGTTGGAATACACTAAGGTAAAAAAGGAAAAGCCCTCAAAAAAAGAAATCAAAGTGACCTCTATAGTCCAAACGGTTTTAAATGTTTTTAAGGAAGGTAACGAAAAGCAAATCGTGCACATGTTGGAAAAAACCCTTGAAGTCAAAGACGAACGTTTCTTTGTTGGTATTAAAAACTTATTGGCCCATAAGTCACCCAAAGTAAAAGCAATGGCTATTGAAAATCTTTATTTTTTAAGGACTGAAAATTTAAGCGTTCAAATTGAAAAAATGATCCGTGATGAAGATCAACAAGTGACCACTTCGGCATTTAGGTATTTATTGAATCATTATAAAAAAAATACGGTTGAGCTATTCAATAAAAACCTGAATAGCAGTGATGAAACCATTGCTAACGCTGCTTTAATAGGATTATCTTTAGAATTAAGGAATAATCAACAGCTTCAAAATCGATTTAATTTGGAATATAAAATTGAAAATGCCCTGAAGCGTTATCACAAACTCACTAACCCAATAGATCAAAAACATAAAATCAATACCATTATCCAAGCCATTGGTAATGCGAGGGTCGAGTTATTTTATGATATTTTAAAAATGCATCTAAAATCTACAGATTCAGACATTGTAAACAGTTCCATCATAAGCGCTTCCAAAACACTGGAAAATCAATTTATTAATGCTATTATTTCACATTTATCGGTCAAGGATCACCGCAAATCGGCTGTTGAAGCCCTCTATATTTATGGAGATCCTATTATAGATATACTATTAAAGAAAATAAAAAACGAAACTATTGACTTGGAAGATGCTATTTATGCGGTTCTGGTTATAGAAAAGTTTGCATCTCAAAAGGCAATTAATACCCTGATAAAATTAACTGACGATACTGAGCATGTTATTAAAATTGAAGCCATTGAAGCTCTAAAACGCTTAAAATGGAAATATCCCAATTTGCTAATTAAAGATCGCTTTATTGTAGACAAAATTCTGGACGAGTGTAATTTATATCAAAACACCTTGTCCTTAATCCATTCTCAAATTGTTATACAGTATAAGAAAAAAACTCAAAATCCTGAGACTAAGGAAGAAAACGATGCGCGTATAAAACTAATAGCCTTATTGGAGTCGCGTTTGGACAGACAGTTACAGCGCATATTTAGATTTTTGGGCATTAAATATCCTCCTGGAGATGTCGATCCCATTTTAAATTCCATCCTAAAAGGCAAGGAAGAACAGCGGATTCATGCGATTGAATTTTTAGATAATATTTTAGACAGCCAACTAAAAAAAGAATTGATACCCGTTGCTGAGTCTATTTTAATGGAATCGATTTCTGAAGACATCATAAAAAAGTTAAACTTAAAAGTTTTAAGTGAAACTGAATGCTATTTAGAGCTGCTGAAACGCAAAGACCAGAAACTTAAATTGGCCGTGTTATATCTAATTGAAAAGTCTAACGATAATAAATTCAACCCCGTGCTTGAAATGGTCATCAATACCGACACGAACGATCAGATAAAACAAAAAGCGCTTGAAGTTTTGGATGCTACTTCCTAATCACTTTATCTATTTGACTGGCAAGTACCAAATGATCTGTTGCCGAGTTCTTACGCAGCACATTACTCATTAAAACAACCATATATTTACTATGATCTGCATGTTCAACAATGGCCACGGAATTCATGAAATTGGTTACGTTACCCATATATTTACCACAGGCTTCCCCCTTACTGCGATCGCATTTATAGAGACTGCCCGATTTAAAATACACAGCAGCGTCTCTTAAAACTGGAGCTTGGGCATATCGTATACGTCTATCAGTCATATACATAAGTCGCTTCATTTCAAGACTAGAATTAACATCAACTATGTTACCTTGTTCCAACTGAATTAAAAATTTCATCAAACCTACAGTGGTTCCAATACTTCCTCCTTTATCACCAACATAGGTATTGGCTCCTTTTGTAAAGTAGCTTCCTAGTCGCCACTCATCTGTTGAAATCCCCATATTTCGCAAGGGTAAATTAACGACATCAATCGACATGTCGGTGAGCATTTTCCGATTGCTAGTCTTAAAATAGGCATCCGCTTCTTCTTGTGTTAATTCCGGGTATTTTTCACCAAATATTTCCATTAACAGGGCTTCGCGCCAAACAATACTTGCAGCACCGTTGTTACTAACAGACATCATATGATCTGCCCATTCAAACAAGGTAAACACATCACTCGCTATCACTTGTCGTTTTACTAATTTGTTGGTTTCAATATTATAAATGGGCACGGTGTGACTATCGGTCAATCCCCAAACCCCAGATTTAACCGATTTGTTTCGGAGTAAATCCAAGCGTTTTTCAAAATCGTCCGGATAAATTTTTGCTAATTGGGTAAACAATGCAGTCAATACCGCCAATTTACCTACACTACCTGGTTGGTATCCCGACAGTTCATTGCGCTGTGCATATCGCGGGTTATTAAGGTCCGTAATATCCAAAACGGCTATAGAATAACTTTTGTCCAAACCCCTAAACAGGCTATTGATATCTTGCTGAAATTTGTCATTTAACTTTAGAAAGCAATGGACACTGTCACTTTTATGTGACAATAAACTCAGTTCGATGTCCATATAATTTTTTAAGGCCCCTTCAGGAATTTTAGTGGGATCCTTAAGTTCTCCACTTTTTATGAGTTCCAGACGTTTTAGACGTTTTATTCCGGTATGTGCAAAACCGTCAATGGGATAATAATAAGTAAATGCCGTGAACATCGAGCACATTAAAACTAAAACACCAATTATAAGTAACTTTTTCATCTGTTTATATTTTTTTTGACAACTTAATAGCCTTGTTTTTTTCAATTATGGGGGTAATAGATTCCAAATATTGTGAACTTAAAGCCTTTTTATTTTCTACAAAGGGTCTAATTTGAAACAACCAAAGTTTATTGTCCTTAAAGCCTAATTCCACGTCATAAGCCCCTTCATAATCCGTATGGGTCTCTATAGGTAGCTTAGTTCTTATAGTATAGGACAGGCTTCTTATATCATTGAGATTTTGATAATTTAATATGGGTTTTTCAAAGCTTGCCATTTTCTTTTCTGTTCCACCGGTCATGGGTAAACTGTTATAAAGTTGTTCCCTAGCTGGTGCCAAAAACTGGAATCCGCCTTCATTTTTGATCAAATAGGTTTCGGCAGACTGTCCATCAACCGCTCCTCCGGCCCCCCTGCTAAAAGCGATGGTCAAGTCCTTTTCATTGCCATTGCTAATGCCCTTAGTGATTAAAACTCCTGAATAATCAACATCTACACTCGGTATGACAAGGATGGATGGGAATACATTTTCTGGGTTTAATAAATATTTTTGGCGCCATTTAAAACTGCGTTCGGTATAAGGTGAAGCCCAAACATCTTTGATTCCATCCAGAATTTTCGTTTTATCCACCACATTAAATAAGGTCAAGTTGAGTCCTGCCCCTGTGAAATCCTTAAGGTCTTCCATATTGGTGTCGCTACGTAAAAATACGGGGATCTCCCCCAGTGCTTTACCTAAAATGGCCTTAAAATCCTGCTCCAGCTCTTTTACGAAGCTATCTTGAAGCGGCATTTGTTTTATGGCAGCTCTTAAAATCTCCAATTGATCCAACTGATATTTTTCAACTTCGCTTTCCGAAATGTGCTGTGAACGCATGGCTTCAGCTTTTTTGAACATACTATTCAAAAACTCCCAATACGACTGATTCTGGCCTTGCATAGTTTGGTCCATATGTCTTCTAAAAATTCCAAAAGGAATCACTAATCCTTCTACCACCTGTTCCGGAAACATTTTTTTAAGCTGTCCTAGATTGGCCGCTTTGGGTCCGCAAAGTTTTCCTGAATCACTGGCATCCACTTCTCGCAAGTTTAGGATGGCATGCTCATCCAAACGAATATTTTTAATGGGCACTTCAATTTTATCATCCTTACGTTCGGTTTTGGCAAACAACGAACGCTCTTCCTCGGTCATGTTTTGTTCTGCTTTAATAATGACATTACCTTTATTGGATACCGCATAAAACACCTTTTTTCCATTATAGGCCAAAAGACTGTTTAAATTACCATCAGATAAAGCGGCATTGGGAATTCCTAAATTACGGGCCAATAATTGCACGTGCGATACCATATTGCCCTCTGAAACCGTAGCAATGCCGGCAATCGGTTTTAAATCGGCGGGAGCGCGTTGAAAAATATAAATCTTATCGGAAGACACTTCTATAGCGTCAGGCAAACCATTAACCACCACCAACTCCCCAAAAGCATATCCTGGATTTAATCCCCTAAATCCACTCTGATTAGGAACGTCCAACACTTTATTGGTCAATGCTGACTCCTTGGCAATAAAGTCGCCTAATGTACTCACACTTAAACCAAGGTATAAGGCGATAGATCCCCTTATTTTATCATCTATAAATCCATAGCTCTTGGGTTCAAAAGCTGAATAGTCGTCCACAATATGCTGATAATTCGCTTTTACCATGGAAGAACTCCATTCCACCTGGCTTCTTGCACTTTCAAGAACCGAAGTCAAGGCTTCAAGTGTCATCGTACTGTCTGCAGAAGGCTTAAGAGTTAAATCCAGCTGTTCCCATTCATGTAATTCGGTATAACCGGCACCAGTTGTGGCCATTCCCAAATAACATATCTTATTCAGAAGTTCTTCCACCGTATTGGTGTGCCATTGCGACGCATTTTTAAACAGGATATCCTCCAATTTTAGGGAGATATCTAACAATTGCAATCGTGCTGCTCCTCTTTTTTCAACGAATAAAGATTCCCTGATATCGTATAACAATTGAGACGTTTCGGTTACCAGTTTTACAATATCACTTCTGGAGGCGTTAGAAGCCATATAACTTTTTATAGATTCGCCAATGGTCGTAGTTTTTAACAATGGAGCATTTTTCAGGAGCAGACTAATATCTACGGGCTTAAAAAAGCTGGTCATGGTCTTAACTAGTTCATCCAAGTCTTTCCCCAAATTCTCGTTGATACGATTCGCGTATTTTTGCTTAAAAGCAACCACCCGTTGAATATCGGTTTGTTCTGGGTGTCCATGGATTTTAACACGAAGATCCATAAACTCTGGCATCACATCTGAAATCACTTTGGACTGACTTCTCATCATTTGCGCCACATTATTATCACCATTATGGGGAATGTCTTTTAAGGATTGACGAATTAAAAAATAGTCCTTCTCAATCGTTTCGTCATTAGAAAGCACCCATTTAAAAAAGGCAATGCCCCAAGCTTCTTCGTCTTCAGCTTGAATGGCCCCTCTATAAAACTGTCCTTTTTGGTTAATCCAACCATCATCAACCGATCTTAAGTATTTGTCGATTTGATATTGCTTTAATCGCGAATGGTTTTTCGATGCGTCCCAAAAATCCGAATGATCGGTATTGGCCAAAATCTGACCTAAATAAATATGATTGGTTTTACCTAACTCCACCACTGCATCTTTGTAACGCGCATGTTGCACACCTGGACCAATCTCTTTAGGGCAGGGATCTTTGGGCTGACGGATACTTCCATCTTCGCAAAACCAACGGATGTCCTTATACGGACCTCGAATTTCGTTCTTATATTGGGCGATTTGTACCGCTATTTGTTCGTTGCTGACTTTTTGTGCAAAGTCTTTTGAGCTACATAATAGGGATATTAAAAGGAATGCAATTATCTTTTTCATAGGTTGTAATTAACACAGCTAATAGTGTTCAAAAGTAGTACAATTTTGGAATTTGTAGAGTTTGACTCGTATATTTTTAAATATAAGGAATTAGAGGCAATAATCCATAATCATCACTTAAAAATAGTGTTAATTTTTTCGAATTTATGTATCTTTATTTCATGCGTAGTTTTTATTCTAGACATCGGCTAACCGCAAGTTTAATGTTCATCATATTGTGCTGTTCCTGTGTTTCTGTACCCTATTTAGATCAACATCTATACCAAGGTGATATCAAGCAATTAACGGAAACAACCTATCTGATCGATAACGGACATCCATCCATTTTAAATAAAAGTACTTTTAAATTTACCAAAAATGGACGGGTGAGCTATGCTCAGACTTTTGATGCCGATAATAATGTCATAATAACCAAAGAAAAAAAACTATGGTTTGTCAAGCAAAGTTTTCCAGATCGGGAACCTTATTATTGCAAAACACGCTGGAAAACCCAGGATCGCGAACGGATAAGTTGTTATACCCAAAAACAATTCAAGCAAAACCAATCTATTTATTACTATAACGACGATAGCTCTATTGCTAAAATAGAGGAAGATTATTCAAGTTTTGTTACCCAGTATTATCATTATAATTTACAAAAGGAATTGGCAGCTATCAGTATTAAGGATAAGAGTGGAGTCTTGTTAGATTCTGTATTGGTTACCTGTAAATCAAAGGATCGTTACAATAACTGTACTTCCCTAGAAAAACGCTATACGGTTTCGGATAGTTTAATCTATATTGAAAGGGTATTAAAATATTAAAAAATAACTGCGAATGTTAATTCGAATGATTTTCTGTCAGGCTGAACTAGCTAGTCTTGAGCGTGTCACACTAAACCTAGTTTACCCTGAGCTTGTCGAAGGGAAGTGTATCGAGAACATAGGTTTAATGACTAAAATTTGATTCAGAATGTACAACAGTTTATTTCATTGTTTCATTGTTTCATTATCTAATTGTCTAATCATCTAATTGTCTAATTATTTCATGATATGACATGTCAGTTCGGGTGTCCCCACGCTTACCGTTGGGATGAACCTGTCCTGAGCGCAGTTTACCCTGAGCTTGCCGAAGGGAAGGGTCGATAACTTTAGGTTAAAGCAAATCTAACCCAACTCTTGACCAATGGCCATCACATAATGCACCAGATCATCAAAATCGGCATAGGTGGTTCTATGGTTGGAGATGGCCACACGAATACAATACATACCGTTAAGGGTGGTATAACCCGGTAAGGCAATGGCTCGTTCTTCCAATTGCAATTTAATTTCTTTGTTTAGGGCATTCAAGTCTTCAAGGGATTTGCCCCCTGGATTGAATCTAAAGCAGACAATATCCAAACCTATGGGTGCTACCAACTCCAAATGATCCTGATTGGCAATGTGTTGTCCCAAATATTGGGCCTGTGCTACATTTTTATCAATCATCCTACCGAAACGTTTTACACCATGTTCCTTTAAACTCATCCAAACCTTTAAGGCCCTAAAGCGTCTTGATAGTTGTAGGCCATACTCACTAAACCAATCTTCACCAGAAGCTATCCCTCTGGTGTTTTTTGCCAAATATTCTGGGATCAAGGAAAAGGTATTTTTATGGGCATCTCTATGCTTCACCAAAACACATCCAGCTTCAAAGGGCATGTGCAACCATTTATGCAAATCGAGGGCTACAGAATCTGCTCTCTCAATTCCTGACAATAACGGTCTCACCACGTCCGAGATCATGGCAATGGCACCAATGGCACCATCGACATGGAACCACAGGCCTTCGTTCTCACATATATCGGCTAGGGAGTTCAAATCGTCTATGGCTCCTGTATTCACGGTTCCTGGAGTACCAATAATGCAAATGGGCTGTAGGCCGGCTGCTTTATCTTTAGCAATCTGCACTTTAAGGGCGTCTATATTGATGGTATAATCTGTGTTTACAGGAATTTTTACTAAGCCTCGCGTTCCCATCCCGAGCAGTTCCAGTGCTTTTTGGTTACAGCTATGCACTTCAGTAGATCCATATACCACCATTTTATTTGCTAGTTCTGGAGTGATACCTTCGGTTCTAATATCATAGCCTGCTTTCACATTTCTGGCAATCGCCAAGGCCGTAAAGTTGGCCATAGAGCCCCCACTCACCAAGAGCCCACTAGAAGATTGTGGAAAATTCATAATGTCCTTTATCCAGTCCATCACCTGCTCCTCTACTTTATGCCCCGAATGGTTTCCACCTCCTAAATTAGGATTTAAAACCGAAGCCAAAAAGTCGGCCATGGCACCCGAAAGTAGCCCACTTCCCATATACCAAGCCCAAAACCGAGGGTGTACATTGCCCATGGCATAAGGTTCTATGTTCTTTTTATAGTCCTCATAAACGGCAGCACCGTCTTGAGGCTCTTGTGGTACCTTGGTTTTAAAACTTTTAAGCACCTCATCTGGCATAGGTTGCCATATCTTACGATCCCGTAAAGTTTTAGTAAAGTCAATGGCCTCATCCACCATTTGGTGCATCAATTGGCGTGTTTTTTCCCAGTCTTGAGGATCTAAAGTTTCGGTAGTTTCTAAAGGTTTGGTTGGTTTCATTATTTCATGATATTACAAGTCATTTCGAGTGATTTTCTGTCATACTGAGCAAGCCTGTCCTGAGCTTGTCGAAGGGTCGAAGTAGAAAGAAAATTGTATCGAGAACTAGTTTATAAGTCGAAGTTTGGTTCTAAATACTAATTTCACTCATTACTTCATTATCTCATTATCTCATTATCTCATTGTCTCATTATCCCATTATCTCATTATCTCATTGTCTCATTATCTCATTATCTCATTATCTCATTGTCTCATTGTCTAATCATCTAATCGTCTAATTAGGAAACAAACTCTTATCCAGACCCGGCACGATACGTAAGGCATTTTTATAATACACTTTCTTCAGGACTTCATCCGGTAAATCCAAGCCATACATAGGCCAAAAGGCATGGTATTTTTTGTGATACGGAAAGTATTCATCGTCGCTTTCCAAGACCCTAAAATAGGTGGGGAATTCCTCGGGTACCCAACTGTCTTTTCCAAACAGGATACGGTCCTGATATTTGATAAAGAAGGCTTTGGCAAACCGTGGCTGTCTACCCAATTCAGCTATGATGGCTCCTATGCCTACATTCATATTAGGGAGTTCATCAAGGAGTTTTCCTAAGGTTCCCAAATCGTTGGCATACCAACCCATATGGGCATTGATAAAGGTGGTCTTGGGATGCTTTTTAAACATGCGGTGTTGTTCTGCCATAATCTGTTCCCAAGGTGCAGGGTCGGTGGCACTGCGTTTACGACGTGGATGGGTCTTCAGTTCCAACCAACGTTCGTTATCGTCATCAAAGTCGTCCCAAAAGGATTTGGGATCGGCGGAGTGGATGAGCACCGGAACACCTAATTCGGCACATTTAGCCCATATAGGGTCTAAACGTGGGTCATCAATAGCAACACGGTTGCCATCCGTATCTTTATTGTACATACCCAAACTCTTATAGACCTTTAAACCTCGTGCGCCATTCTTAACATCCTGCTCAAACTGCTTCACGGCGTTTTCAGTCCATCCGGCACTACCAACATCTTTAAAATCAACATTCGCGAAAACCGCAAACCGATTGGGGTAATGCTCTCTTGCATTCTTTACAGCGGCTATTATATTATCTCCTGTCCCTCCGCTTAAGTTCACCATAATGGCTTCATTAAGGGTGTCCATGGCCCTAATAAGTTCCGACAGGTCTTGGCTTGCCATACGAAATTGATGTCCATGGACATCGATAAAGGGAAACTTGGCCTTTTTAATGTCTTTACCAGGAACCACCAATGTGGAGGTGGGATTGTATTCTTCAAAACTGAGGTCTTGAGCTGGGATGGACAATAAACATACTACTACGAGGATAACAGAAAGGGTATTTTTTAACGGCATAAACTATAAGGATTTAATGAAGGTTAAAGATACTAATCTGAATATATAAGCGCTTAATTTTAGCAATGGTTTAACATCCTTAAAAGACTCTTCCATAATAATTCATATCCACGATCTCGCCTTTTGTGGTTCTATAATCACGTCGTATGGTCCCTTCCAATTGGAAGCCATTTTTAAGTGCTACGGCTATACTTCCCCTATTATGGGGTGCTGCCCTACACAATAATTTCTTAAAATTATAGGTTAAAGTCAAATAGTCAATAACATGGCCTAATACCTTTGATATAATGCCTTTACCTTCATAATGACTATCAATAAAATAACCGAGTTCAGCCTTGGGGATATTCCAGACTATATTCTTTACATCAATAAAACCGATATAGGCTTTGGTCTTGCTGTCGCTAATAATAAAAGGAAAATAGCTCTGTTCTGTCCTACGCTCTTCAATGACTTTACAATAGTCCACTGTATCGTTAAGGGTTCTGGTCTTGGATACCGTACCCGCAAAAAAGTCTTCCAGACGGTCTCTGTTGGACGCGATGAGATTATAAAAGGCTTCGGCTTTTGAGGTGTCCAAGCTTGAAATACTATAGCTTTCAAATTGTATATTCATTCCCTAAAAATAAAACATATTTGCCTTACTTTTGCCCCATGCAGGAACAACCTACGTTTAAAATTGAATTTGTGGCCCTCATGGCCTCCCTCATGGCCATCGTTGCCCTATCCATTGATGCCTTACTTCCAGCCTTACCAGAAATCAGTGCCTCCTTGGGGGTAAACGATATTAACGACAACCAGTTTTTGATCACCATGATCTTTTTAGGGATAGGTTTTGGGCAGTTGATTTTTGGACCTTTATCCGATAGTTTTGGACGCAAACCCATTGTATATGCTGGCTTTACACTATTTATCATCGCCAGTATCATTTGTCTCACCACCAAGAGTTTTGAGATGATGCTTTTTGGTCGGGTATTACAAGGTATAGGCCTTGCCTCACCTAGGACCATGAGTATTGCTATGGTACGGGACAGTTATCATGGCGACTTTATGGCCAAAATCCTATCCATTGTGGTGATGGTGTTTATTTTGGTACCCGTGATAGCGCCTACTTTGGGGCAACTTTTACTGAATTATTACGATTGGAAGGCCATTTTTTACGTCAACCTTGGCTTTGGTCTGTTGGTCATGCTTTGGTTTTGGTTTCGACAAGAGGAAACTTTACCCAAGGCAAGACGCGTTAAATTCACTTCCCATATTTTTATTGATGGGGTAAAAGAATTCTTTAAGTATAAAGATGCTATAGGCTTTACCCTGGCCTCGGGCTTTATTACAGGCTCCTTTATAGTGTATTTGAGCACCTCACAGCAGATTTTTGAACAACAATATCATCTAGCCGACCTATTCCCTTACATCTTTGCAAGTCTGGCCATTTCGGTGGGACTGGCAACCTTCCTGAACTCTAGGTTTGTAATACGCTTTGGAGCACGACAGATTGCCTTTGTTGCCGCTATAGGTTATACCATCATTTCCTTGCTTTATGTTGTGTTGTACTGGGGTGGGCATAACCCGAGTATTGTGGTGCTGATTGGCTTTTTTGCCCTTCAGTTTTTTGCCGTAGGGCTCTTGTTTGGAAATTTACGCGCCCTGGCCATGGAACCGCTTGGTCATATTGCCGGTATTGGTGCCGCCATTAATGGCTTTGCCTCTACAGTGATGGCTGTACCCATTGCTAATTATATTGGAAGTTTTGTAAGCACCTCGGTATTGCCCTTGTTTATTGGCTTTAGTATTTTCGGACTTCTAACCGTGTTGGTGTTTTTAAGACTTAGGGTCATTAACGGCAGAGTCGTGGATTTGGTAGAACAGTAGCTTCCTGAACTTTTAAAGTGACACTTTCAAAAAAACAACATTCTAAAATCCTCCTCCTTTGAAGAAGTAGTGGCTTCAGCTTTTAAAAGAAGCTGAAGACGAGGTGGTTGTTTCATCTAATAATATAACTAAGTATTGACCCTTCCGTCTTTGTGCGTTTACCGACGCCCAAATCCACCTTCCCTATCGATAGCCATCGCAGGGAAGGCATTTTTAATGTTTCTTTTAAATTACCATCTAAAATTCTCCTCCTTTGAAGAAGTAGTGGCTTCAGCTTTTAAAAGAAGCTGAAGACGAGGTGGTTGGTTCATTTCCTAAAATTTGAAACAATTGCAACCAATACACCAGTTAGGTTTTCAAAAACTTCCTTATTCTCAAACCTCAACACCCTGAATCCAAGAGTTTCCAATCTTTTAGTTCGCTCATTATCTTTATTTTGATGCGCAAAATCAAAATGCACCGAACCATCCAATTCAACAATCAATTGTTCTGAAGCACAATAAAAATCGACTATATAATTTTCAATGCTATGTTGCCTTCTGAATTTTCGTCCATCCAATTGACTTCTTTGAAGCTGTTTCCATAAAGTTGCTTCCGCAGAAGTTGGATTGTTTCTCAGCGCTTTTCTTCTTTCCAATAGATATTTACGATTGTGGATGTTGTTTTTCATTTTGAAGAATTTAGATAAGCTTTTAACCCTTCCGTCTTTGGGCGCTTACCGGCGCCCAAATCCACCTTCCCTCCCGATAGCCATCGTAGGGAAGGCATTTTCGATTGTTTTTTTGAAGTTACTGTCACAAAATCCTCCTCCTTTGAAGGAGGAGTGGCTTCAGCTTTGCAAAGAAGCTGAAGACGAGGTGGTGGTTTTATCTTTTACCTTTGTTTTTACCTTCTTTGATGCGAACATAAATGAGTTTAAAACGCCCTTTCCCACTATCTCGGGTTTCGATCTCAAACTCCTTGATGGATTTAATTAAAGGCGTCAACTTTTGAAAACCATAGTTACGCGAATCGAAGTTAGGCTGTTTCTTTTGTAACAAGCTGCCTACATCGCCCAAAAAAGCCCAGCCATCATCATCGGCAACGTCTTGTATGGTGGAAGAGATAAAACGGATTTCCTTTTGGGTAATCTTGTCCACATTGCTTTTTGAACTGGAGGTTTCTTCGCTGGATTCGGATTCGAGTCGTTCGGCTTGGTTCTTAAGGATCTCGATATAAATAAACTTATCACAGGCTACAATAAAGGGATTGGGGGTCTTTTTTTCCCCAATGCCATACACCAACATGCCCGCTTCCCGTAAACGGGTTGCCAAACGTGTAAAATCGCTATCACTGGACACCAGACAAAAACCATTGACCTTCTCGGAATAGAGAATATCCATAGCATCGATAATCATAGCCGAATCTGTAGAATTCTTGCCCTGGGTATAGCCGTATTGCTGTATTGGTGTAATAGCATTTTCCAGCAGCATGTTTTTCCATTTAGACAGATGGGGCTTGGTCCAATCGCCATAGATGCGTTTAATGGTGGGGTTGCCGTATTTGGCGATCTCCTCCATCATTTCCTTTACATGCGCCGATGGGATGTTGTCGCCATCAATCAATACTGCCAGTTTGTTATCCATAGCACTGTTTATTTGTTTTTTGTTTAGGTGTTGATTGTTGGCTTCCGTCTTCCGTCATCGGTCATTTTAAGTGCGGTTCGCCTTTTTATTGCGTTTGGCTTCCTTTTTTTCTTTAGCGGTTAGTAACGGCTCTTTTTTTACATTTTTTTTTGCGTCTTGTGATTTTGCCATGATGTAGTGATATTAAAATTTGATGGTTAAAGGTACATTATAATTTTAGGATTTAAAATGTGCTTGGTAAAAAAGTAGCAGGTTTTTTTAAAAATTGTGGTTATATAGCTTTTATAAGGCTTTGAT
>JBBKXS010000179.1:0-4016 GCA_037969605.1 Flavobacteriaceae bacterium | reverse complement strand
GTACAGAAAGAGCGATACAAGTACTAAACGATGTTGGATTGTCGGACCGTATGGACCATAGACCTAATCAATTATCGGGTGGACAACGCCAACGTGTGGCAGTGGGTAGAGCTTTGGTTAACAAACCCTCCATTATTTTGGCCGATGAGCCTACTGGAAATCTGGACTCCAAAACAGGAGTAGAGATCATGAATTTGTTTGAGGATATTCATAAAGCTGGCAATACCATTATTGTCGTCACCCATGAGGAAGAAATTGCTGCCCATGCCCAACGTGTGATTCGCTTACGTGATGGGATTATAGAAAGTGATACTAGAAATAATTGATTGTATTTATTAACCACCATGGTAACCGTTATTAAAATATAGTATTGATTTCGTAACTCAAAACTTTTGTCATTTGGCTTTTGCCTTTTGCCTTTTTACATTTACCTTTAACTGATGAAAATTTACACCAAAACTGGGGATAAAGGAACTACGTCTTTATTTGGAGGTACGCGAGTACCAAAACACCATATCCGTATTGAAAGCTACGGAACGGTGGATGAACTCAATTCCCATATCGGTTTAATTCGGGACCAAGAGATTGATGAGCACTATAAAGATGTCTTAGTTCAAATTCAAGATAAGTTATTTACGGTTGGCGCTATTTTGGCAACAGACCCTGAAAAATCTGTTCTCAAAAGCGGTAAAGAGCGTTTGAATATTCCCAAAGTTTCTGAATTGGATATTAAACAACTGGAAGAGGAAATGGACAGCATGAACGAAGCCTTAGCCCCAATGACACACTTTGTACTACCAGGTGGGCACCAAACGGTGTCATTCTGTCATATAGCGCGTTGTGTATGCCGTAGAGCAGAGCGTTTAGCTTCAGCCCTAAATGAATTAGAGCCCATTCAACCCGAAACTTTAGTCTATCTTAACCGCCTTTCTGACTACCTTTTTGTGTTGGCACGGAAGTTGTCCAACGACTTACAAGCCAAAGAAATTAAATGGATTCCTAAAAAAGAATCGGAATAGTTTTTCAAGGTTCAAATGTGCTTTGCTACGTTTTAAAATTGAACTTTTGTAACGATTCTAATGGCTTAAAAAACAGCAGAAATTGTACGTTCTTTTTTTTTATTAAAAATAATTCATTTTTTTCTTGCCTTTTTGAACTAAAAAATTATTTTTGCACAAATTTAAAACGCATAAGATATGTATTGGACATTAGAATTGGCTTCCTATTTAAGTGATGCACCTTGGCCAGCAACTAAAGACGAGTTAATAGATTATGCAATCAGAACCGGAGCCCCTTTGGAGGTTGTAGAAAATCTTCAAGCCATTGAAGATGAAGGAGATTCTTACGATTCTATCGAAGAAATCTGGTCCGACTACCCAACAGACGAAGATTACCTCTGGAATGAGGACGAATATTAATATGGTTTTTAGCAACGTTTGATAAACCAAAAGAAAAGTTAAAAAGTCTCGACATGAGACTTTTTTTGTGCGCTTTTTTTTAATTAGCCTTGCACAAATAGTATCTTTGTTGGCCTTAAAAAGGCGTTACAACAAAAAACAGTAACAAAACAATGCACGAATCTCAAATTGACGTGCAACTTAAAATATACAACACATGAGTTTCCTAAATTCAGTTATAAAGGTATTTGTAGGTGACAAATCCAAACAAGATGTCAAATCCATGATGCCTCTTGTAACTCAAATTAAAACATTTGAACAAGCTCTTGAACAATTAACCCATGACGAGTTAAGAGCTAAAACAGCGACGTTCAGATCGAAAATTGCTGAAGCCAGACAACCCCTAAACGATACGATTAATATACTTTTAAAAGATGCTGAAGCTACCGATGATATCGATAAACGAGAAGATATCTATCAAGAAATTGATGGCATTAAAGAAGATATCTATAAAGTCACTGAAGAAGTATTGAACGACATTTTACCAGAAGCCTTTGCAGTCGTAAAAGAGACAGCCAAACGCTTTGTAAATAACACATCGATTACAGTAACAGCTAATACCTTTGATAGAGAAATTTCTGGCAGTAAAGATTATGTAACGCTAGACGATGATAAAGCTATTTGGTCAAATTCTTGGGATGCGGCTGGTAAACCCATCACCTGGGATATGGTACATTACGATGTGCAATTAATTGGTGGGGTGGCTTTGCACCAAGGTAAAATTGCCGAAATGCATACGGGTGAAGGTAAAACATTGGTGGCTACACTACCTATGTATTTAAATGCCTTGGCTGGAAAAGGTGTCCACTTGGTCACCGTTAACGATTATCTTGCCAAACGTGATAGTGCGTGGATGGCTCCAATTTTCGAATTTCATGGGTTAAGTGTTGATTGTATCGATTACCATCAACCCAATTCTGCAGCACGTAAAAAAGCCTATAATGCCGATATTACCTATGGAACCAACAATGAGTTTGGTTTTGATTATCTGCGTGATAATATGGCCCATTCACCAGACGATTTAGTACAACGCCCACATCATTACGCTATTGTGGATGAGGTGGATTCGGTTTTAGTGGATGATGCTCGTACACCTTTAATTATTTCAGGACCAATACCACAAGGTGATCGTCATGAATTTAACGAATTAAAACCTAAGGTTGACGACATTGTCAATGTACAGCGGAAGTACCTTACAGGTGTTCTAGCGGAAGCCAAAAAACTGATTGCCGAAGGTGATACAAAAGAAGGTAGTTTTAAATTGCTTCGCGTTTTTAGAGGCATGCCAAAAAACAAAGCCTTGATCAAGTATTTAAGTGAAGAAGGCATCAAACTACTCCTTCAAAAAACTGAAAACTCTTATATGCAGGACAACAACCGTGAGATGCCGAAGGTAGATGCCGAGTTGTATTATGTGATTGATGAAAAAAACAATCAGATCGAATTATCTGATAAGGGCGTTGAATTTCTTTCTGGTCAAGATGATCCTAACTTTTTTGTCATGCCAGAAATTGGTGTGGAAATGGCCAAGATTGAAGCCAAAGGTTTGTCAAAAGAAAAGGAAGCACAGGAAAAAGAAGAATTATTTAGGGACTTTGGTGTAAAATCAGAACGTATCCACACATTAAACCAATTGCTTAAGGCCTATGCCTTATTTGAAAAGGACGTCCAGTATGTGGTTATCGACAATAAAGTGATGATTGTGGATGAGCAAACTGGTCGTATTATGGATGGTCGTCGTTACAGTGACGGTTTGCACCAAGCCATTGAAGCCAAAGAGCATGTAAAAATTGAGGATGCCACCCAAACCTTCGCCACCGTTACCCTTCAAAATTACTTTAGAATGTACGGTAAACTGGCCGGCATGACAGGTACAGCAGTTACAGAAGCTGGTGAGTTTTGGGAAATCTATAAATTGGATGTGGTTGAAATCCCAACTAACAGACCTATTGCCCGGGATGACAGGGACGATTTGGTGTATAAAACCAAACGTGAAAAATACAATGCTGTAATTGAAGAAGTGACACTACTTTCCCAAGGTGGGCGCCCCGTATTGATTGGTACTACCTCTGTTGAAATTAGTGAGTTGCTAGCAAAAATGTTGGCAATCAGAAAAATTCCGCATAACGTCCTAAATGCCAAACTGCATAAAAAAGAAGCCGATATAGTTGCCGAGGCTGGTCAATCAGGTCAGGTAACCATTGCCACCAATATGGCGGGTCGTGGTACGGATATTAAACTTTCTGATGCCGTTAAAAAAGCTGGTGGTTTGGCCATTGTGGGTACCGAACGCCATGATTCACGTCGTGTGGACAGACAGTTACGCGGTCGTGCAGGTCGACAAGGTGATCCTGGTAGCTCTCAATTTTATGTATCACTAGAAGATAATTTAATGAGGCTTTTTGGTAGCGAACGTATTGCCAAAATGATGGATAGATTGGGACTTAAAGAAGGTGAAGTGATTCAACATTCTATGATTTCAAAATCTATTGAGCGGGCACAGAAAAAGGTAGAAGAAAACAACTTTGGTATTCGTAAGCGTTTGCTGGAATATGATGA
>JBBKXS010000178.1:0-5311 GCA_037969605.1 Flavobacteriaceae bacterium | reverse complement strand
CCATTAACTTTTGTAGGCAATTTTTGGTTTGTTAAAAACTTGTTAACAATGTTTATAAGTTTACCTTTCATTTTCAATGACATTTTTGAATCTTTGTTGGTTCCAAGTCATACTAAATTTTATAACTAAATTTTATTAAAAATAACTAAAAAATGTCTCAATTTACAGAACCAATTTTACAAGAAAATAAAAATAGATTCGTAATTTTCCCTATCGAACATCATGATATTTGGAACTGGTACAAAAAATCTGAGGCAAGTTTTTGGACCGCTGAAGAAATTGATTTGCACCAAGATCTTTCGGATTGGAAAAATAAATTGAATGATGACGAACGTTATTTTATAAAACATATTTTGGCGTTTTTTGCTGCAAGTGATGGTATTGTGAACGAAAATTTGGCTGAAAATTTTGTAAATGAAGTGCAGTATAGTGAAGCAAAATTCTTCTACGGTTTCCAAATCATGATGGAGAACATCCATAGTGAGACCTATTCCCTATTAATTGATACCTATGTTAAGGACGAGGTTGAAAAGGACCAATTGTTTAACGCTCTTGATAATTTTCCAGCCATCAAGAAAAAAGCTGACTGGGCTTTAAAATGGATTGATTCTCCAAGTTTCGCCGAACGATTGATTGCCTTTGCAGCGGTCGAGGGTATTTTCTTTTCTGGAGCTTTTTGTTCAATATTCTGGTTAAAGAAACGTGGTTTAATGCCAGGATTGACTTTTTCGAACGAGTTAATTTCCCGTGATGAAGGTGTACACTGTGACTTTGCTGTTCACTTACACAATAAGCATTTAATAAATAAAGTGCCTAAAGAACGCATCAAAGAAATCTTGGTTGAAGCTCTCGATATAGAAAGAGAGTTCATAACCGAATCGTTACCAATTAGTTTAATTGGTATGAACGATAATTTAATGTCGCAATATTTGGAATTTGTAACCGATAGGCTTTTAAGCGAACTGGATTGCGACAAAGTATACAATACCACAAATCCATTTGATTTTATGGAAATGATTTCACTTCAAGGGAAAACCAATTTCTTTGAGAAACGCGTATCTGAATATCAAAAAGCTGGAGTTCTTAATAAAGAAGAAGAAAAAGATAAATTCAGTTTTGATGCTGAATTTTAAGTATAAGATATATTCATAAGGCCTTGCTTTAAGTAACAATTTTGAACGTTTTTTCCGTTTTGCTGAAATTTTCAACACAACGGAAAATCAAATTAATTCTATTAGATTTTAAGTTAAGGGGTTATAATTCCGAAATATCGGGCTGAACTTTTAACCTTTAAATCAAAATATATAACCTAAATAATTAACCCATTTTCTGAAGGCGTATCAGAAAAACTAAAAACCTTAAATAATTATGTATGTAGTAAAAAGAGATGGTCATAGAGAGCCCATGATGTTTGACAAAATCACGGCAAGAGTGAGAAAGTTGTGTTACGGATTAAACGAACTGGTAGACCCCGTTAAAGTTGCAATGCGCGTTATTGAAGGTTTGTATGATGGGGTAACCACGAGCGAGTTGGATAATTTAGCCGCAGAAATTGCAGCAACCATGACCACTACGCATCCCGATTATGCGCGGTTGGCGGCAAGAATCTCGGTTTCTAATTTACATAAAAACACCAAAAAGACGTTCAGTGAGGTCATGCAGGACCTATACTTCTATATCAATCCAAGAACAGGAAAAAAAGCACCACTTATTGCAGACGACGTCCATAAAGTTATTGAAGAAAATAAAGAAACTTTAGATTCTACAATCATTTATAACCGCGATTTTGGATACGATTATTTTGGTTTTAAAACTTTGGAACGTTCGTATTTGTTAAAGATAAATGGGGAAATCGCCGAACGTCCACAGCATATGCTCATGAGGGTTGCGGTTGGCATTCATCTAAATGATATTGATTCTGTGATTGAGACTTATGAGCTTATGTCCAAAAAGTACTTTACACATGCCACACCAACACTATTTAATGCTGGTACGCCAAAACCACAAATGTCATCTTGTTTCTTGTTGACCATGAAAGAAGATAGTATAGATGGCATATATGATACCTTGAAACAAACTGCCAAAATTTCCCAATCGGCAGGCGGTATTGGATTGGCTATACATAATATACGAGCTACTGGAAGTTATATCGCTGGTACAAACGGAACCAGTAACGGTATTGTACCCATGCTGCAAGTGTTTAACGACACTGCGCGATATGTTGACCAAGGTGGAGGAAAGAGGAAAGGAAGTTTTGCAATTTATATTGAAACATGGCATGCTGATATTTTTGATTTTCTGGATTTAAAGAAAAACCATGGTAAAGAAGAAATGCGTGCAAGGGATTTATTTTATGCGATGTGGATTTCAGATTTATTCATGGAACGCGTACAGGAAGATGGTTTGTGGACCTTGATGTGCCCTAACGAATGCCCAGGTTTGTGTGATACACATAGTGAAGAATTTGAAGCGCTATATACAAAATATGAGGCCGCTGGTAAAGGACGTAAAACCATTAAGGCTCGAGAACTTTGGGAAAAAATATTAGAATCACAAATTGAAACTGGTACGCCATATATGTTGTACAAAGATGCGGCTAACCGTAAATCCAACCAGCAAAATTTGGGAACCATACGCTCTTCTAATTTATGTACCGAGATTATGGAATTCACTTCTCCAGATGAAGTTGCCGTTTGTAATTTGGCATCGATCGCATTACCGATGTTCATCAAAAATGGAGAGTTCGATCACAAAGAATTGTTCCGAATTACCAAGCGCGTTACTAAAAACCTAAACCGCGTTATAGATAGAAATTATTATCCAATAAAAGAAGCGGAAAATTCTAATTTCCGACATAGACCAATAGGTTTGGGAGTTCAGGGATTGGCTGATACATTTATCAAATTACGCATGCCTTTTACAAGTGATGAGGCCAAAAAGTTGAATCAGGATATTTTTGAAACCCTCTACTATGCAGCTGTAACGGCAAGTATGGAAGAAGCCCAAAAAGATGGCCCTTATAAATCTTATAAAGGTTCTCCTATTAGCAAAGGGGAGTTTCAATACAATCTTTGGGGAATAAAAGATGAAGAATTAAGTGGCAACTGGGATTGGAGCAAATTGCGTAAAGAGGTTAAAAAACATGGTGTTCGTAATTCTTTATTGGTAGCTCCAATGCCTACCGCTAGCACGTCTCAAATTTTAGGGAATAACGAATGTTTTGAACCTTACACTTCAAATATTTATACGCGACGTGTTTTGTCAGGAGAATTTATAGTGGTTAACAAACATTTGCTGGAAGATTTAGTGGAGCTGGGTCTTTGGAACGATGGTTTAAAACAAGATATAATGAGAGCGAATGGATCTGTGCAAGGCATAGATGTCATACCTCAGGATATTAAAGAGCTTTACAAAACGGTTTGGGAATTGAGCATGAAAGACATTATTGATATGTCACGCCATAGAGGTTATTTTATAGATCAATCTCAATCGCTCAACCTATTTATGGAAGGCGCAACCATGGCCAAACTAACTTCAATGCATTTTTATGCATGGAAAAGTGGATTAAAAACAGGAATGTATTACTTACGCACTAAAAGTGCCGTTGACGCCATTAAATTTACTTTGGATAATATCAAAAAAGAAGAACCTGTTGCAGAAATTGTAGAGGTTGACGAATCTGTTGTAACCCAACAAAAGGTTCAAGCCGCAAAAATTGCGGCTAAATTTGCCCAAAAACAAAACCTAGAAGTCGAACCAATGACTGCTGAAGAAATGAAAGCGCTAATCGCTCAGGCCAAATCGGCCAGTGATGATGATTGCTTAATGTGTGGTTCGTAATTAAGTGTTATGAATTTAAAAACCATCTCAGAAATGAGATGGTTTTTATTTTTCAAGGGTATCTGTTCCCAAATACGTATTGTTCTTGTTTGTATACCATGCTCTTACTTTGGGCACGTTAATCCCATTAATTGTTTCAATATCAGAAAGTAAAATATATTCACCATCATTTTTGTCTTCGTCATGAAAAAACTGATAGACTTCCAAGGCATAGGTTTTTGTGTTAAAATAAAAATACCAAGCGTCACTTCCTACAGCTTTATCATAAGTCACTTTTAACAATAAATATGTTTTCCCCTTAAAAGTTTTACTTTCTACTTTATCATGGATTATAGTGCCGGCATCCTTAAGTTTCATAGGCAAGCCATATAAGTAGGTATAATAGTTTTTGTACAAATTAGCCCTATCACAGCTTAAATTATGGATCTTTAATTCGTCATCGGTAAGATTGGTTTTTCCGTTTAGTGCAATGCTACACTGTCCTTTATTAACTGTGTATTCTGTGGTGATTCTATCTTTAGTTGCTACAACTTGAAAATATTGCTTTGGTAAATTAATGGACAATTTTTTCTATTTAGAAATGCGGCCAAGTTAATATAAAACAAAAAGCCACCGTTATAAGGTGGCTAATGTGTGAAAAAAGAGTTATAACTTATTTTTCTTTCTCTTTAGAACTCTTATCAATAATTTCTTCATCTACAACATTAATTGAAGCTGGTCTAACTGAAGCATCATAGGCATTATAATACTCTTCTAAAAGATTCATAGTTGCATTCAATAAATCTTTTGTCTCTAATAACAAACTAAAGTATAACGTTGTGTTTTTAGGGCTCGATTCTTCTGTTCGAGTACGTTCTACTTGTTTTTGTATTTTATCGGTTACCAAAGTTATGATTTCTTTTTTTCTACTTAAAATGACACCAATTTCCTCAAAAGATCGAGAATCGAAAGCGTTTTTGGTATTATTAAAGAAAATCTCAAAACGTTCATCGACTTCTTTCAATTCCTTAATCTGATTGAATTTTAATTTTTTGTGATTATTGTTCACATGCTTATGGCTTACTTTGGTAATGTATTCCAAAGATTGAATTATATCCTGTAGGTAGCCTAAAATATGAATATAAAAGTTACTGGCTCCAACACTGGAATCGTCCAAATTTTTAATAAAATAAAAAATATTGTCACGCAATTCATCGACTTCTCCTGATAACTTAACAATTTGTTTTTTGTTCTTTTTCAACATTGCTAAGTCTTGTAGGGCAAGACCATTGATGGCATTGGTATAAATTCTGTTACCACGTTTTACCACATTGGCAATATTTGTGGCGCTTTCATATATAACACCTTGTATTGAGCTGCTCTCAGCTTTGGTTAAGTGATCTTCAGCTTTTGCTTCTTTAGATTTTTTATTATGCGAAATATAATTTCTGACCAAAATTAATGTTGCAAGCAGTAATAAAACAGGAACCAT
>JBBKXS010000177.1:0-6429 GCA_037969605.1 Flavobacteriaceae bacterium | reverse complement strand
GAGGTTTTTGGAATGGTTAATTTTAAAGGGGATGGTAAAGCTTATGCAGAATATGTATCTGTTCCAGCCATTCAATTAGCATTAAAACCTCAAAACATTTCTCACGAAGAAGCAGCGGCATCAACACTTGCAGCGCTTACAGCATGGCAATCATTAGTTACAATTGCTAAAATAAAAAAAGGGCAAAAGGTTTTGATACACGCTGGATCTGGAGGAGTAGGGCATTTTGCAATTCAGATTGCTAAACACTTGGGAGCTTATGTTATTTCTACAACTTCTAGTAATAATAAGGATTTTGTGCTTTCACTTGGTGTAAATGAACATATTGATTATAATTCAGAGAAGTTTTATGAAAAATTAAGCGATGTCGATTTTGTTTTGGACACCATAGGAGGGGATACTTTACTGCAATCTATAAAAATAGTTAAGCCTAATGGTAAAATTATTACTTTGATTCCTGGCTTGGAAGATGAATTTGTTGAAAAAGCAAAAAGAGTGAATGTTGATTTGTCTTTTATGTTGGTTCAATCAAATGGTAACGACATGAAGTCTTTAGCAGATTTATTGTATAAAAAACATCTAAAATCGCATATATATGCCAAATACTCTTTTGCGGATATGGGTAAGGCTCACTTACAAGTTGAAACAAGTAGAACTGTTGGGAAGGTAGTTGTTACAATCTAAATTCAATAATGCGCTGTTCATTAATTTGAATAGCGTTTTAATTTTGGGGAGTGTTTTCAGTATGTCTAGTCCTGAAATATGGCTACAGGTTAAAATTGATTTTAAGTGGCATTTTTATATACTTAGGTTTCCTATGCATATACAACCAATTTGGCTGGCCATACTGATGTTTTAATTTTTTTCGAGCTTATAATCTTATCCATTCTATATCAAAAGTTACTTGCTAATACCGATAAGAACGAAGTTTGTCTATTTTTTTTAGAACCTCAAAATACCAAAGACAATAGACAAACCGTACCAAAACCAACCAAAGCCAAAATAGTGGTCATGACGGTCCAGCTTTTAAAAGTTTGTTTTTCGTCAAGTCCCAAGTATTTGCTCACCAACCAAAAGCCACTGTCGTTCACATGCGACAAAATGGAAGCTCCCGAGGCAATAGCAATCACCAAAAGCGCTTTGTCAATTTCGGATATATTCGTAGCCAGCAAAGGTGCTGTAAGTCCTGCAGCCGTAATCATGGCCACTGTTGAAGACCCTTGCAAAACACGAACGAGAACGGCGGCTAAAAAGGCAAACAATAGGATACTTACCCCTTGTTCGGCAAAGTAATTGGCCAGCATTTCACCAGTTTTGGTGTTGACCAACATTTGTTTAAACACACCACCTGCTCCTGTAAGCAAAATAATGATGCCTGCTGGTGCCATTGATTTGGTGGTAATTTTTAATAAGATGGTATTGCTTGTGCCTCTTGAAATACCTAAAACATACCAAGCGATGAGATTGGCCAAAATTAAGGCTGAAAAGGGATGGCCTATCATTTGCAACCACGATTTCACGGTTTCGGATATGTTTAAACCATCTGTTAAAGGACTATTCAATAGGGTATTGCCAACAATTAATGCAATTGGAATCCCGATAATGGATAGAATCAATCCTACGGCAGGATAACTTGTTTGTTCTGAAAATTCTTCCTCCAAAACAGGGGCGTCGATATGAATTTTTTTGGCAATAAAATTACCAAATATAGGACCACTGATGATAGCCGCAGGAATTCCTGCCAAAAACCCAAAGGTAATGACCCAACCCAAATCGGCTTTTAAAATATCGGCAACGGCAACGGGGCCAGGAGTAGGAGGGATAAAGGCATGAGTCACAGCCAAACCTGCAAGCAACGGAATGCCATAAACCAGCAATGATTTTTTAGTTTTACGTTGTAAGGAATAGATTAGGGGTACCAAAATTATAAAGGCTACATCAAAAAATACGGGAATCGCTACAAAAAAACCGGTCAACATCAAGGCCCAGGAAGCGCGCTTTTCTCCAAATTTAGCGAGCAGGTATTTGGCCAAGGCTTCAGCACCACCGCTATGTTCCAAAATAGCACCAAACATCGCACCCAAACCCACAACCATGGCCACAAAGCCCAAAGTATTTCCCATACCTTCCTGCATGGTACTGATGATGGCACTGGGTTCCATGCCCGCAATAATGCCCACAAGAATACTTGCAATTAACAAGGCTATGAAAGCCTGCATGCGTAACTTTAAGATTAAAATGAGCAACACCGCAATACCAATGAGGACTGCAGCAATAAGGGTATAGTCTATCATGAATTTGGCCAGTTTGTATGAAAAAATTCACTTAACGGTGAATCGATCCGTTGATAGGTATGAGCTCCAAAATAATCACGCTGTGCCTGAATTAAGTTGGCGGGTAAACGTTTTGTGGTCATGCTTACCCAATAATTATGGGCAGACCAAAACGTATCCAAAGGTATTCGATTTGAAAGGGCGACTTGTAAAACTTCTGAAGTCGAAGATTCAGATCTTTTTAAGATATCAAAAATGTCTTGATGCGATATTAGGTCTTTGGATTCCTTTAAATAAGCAATAGAATCTTGCATAAATTGTGATCGGATAATACATCCGTTGGTCCAAATGCGGGCCATTTCTGAAAGGTTGAGATTCCAATGATAGGTTTTGGAAGCATGATTCATAATTTCAAATCCCTGATGATGGTTTACAATACGGGCAAAACGGTAGGCATGTTCCAGCATTTTTAAATCCAATGTTTTGCTTATCTGTTTATGAGGCGTTAATGTATCTGAAAGTTGTTCGCGAGTGGCTTTAAAGGACGATAAATAGCGTGTAAAAAGCGCTGAGGTCATCATGGTTGTGGGAACACCCAAGTCCAAGGCTGTTTTGCTAGACCAACTTCCAGTACCCTTATTTTCAGCTATATCAAGAATCTTGTCCAGAAGATAATGATCGCCTTCCTTTTTACAAAGAATATCAATAGTGATTTCCAGTAAATAACTGGTTAGGTCACCCCTGTTCCAATTTGAAAATACATTTGCTATCGCTTCATTATTCATGGATAAGGACATGACCGCATAAAGTTCAGCTAGTAGCTGCATTTCGGCGTATTCCATCCCGTTATGGATCATCTTTACAAAATGACCTGCACCATCCGTTCCGATATAGGTACAGCAGGGTTGACCATTATCATCTTTAGCTGCAATGGATTCCAGTATTGGAGCTACCATAGCATAACTTTCCATAGAACCTCCAGGCATCATCGATGGTCCTTTTCTGGCACCCTCCTCTCCACCTGAAACGCCACAACCCACAAAGTGAATGTTCTGTTTTTTTAAAGTATTGAAACGCTTTTGAGTATCCAAAAAATGCGAATTTCCCCCATCGATAAGAACGTCCTGTTCAGATAATAGCGGAAGTAATTGTTCAATAACGGCATCTACAACAGCACCGGCCTTTACCATCATCAATATTTTTCTGGGCTGTTTCAAAGAGGAGACAAACTCTTGAAGATTGGTAAATCCTGAAATGCTTTTAAACGATTCATTTTCTTCCATAAATCCTGACACCACTTGGGATTCATCACCTTCACTTCGGTTATATACAGAAATTTTAAAGCCTTTTTCGGCCATATTAAGGCTCAAACTTTTCCCCATAACCCCAAGTCCGATCACGCCGATCTCCGATTTATTCATGCTCTTTAAGTTTAGAGATTATGGCCGAAATAATGGCGTCGCTGGAATTATCAATACTTACCTGAATGCCGTATTTTGGTTCTTCAAGGGTATCAAATTGTGATTGTAATAAACCAGATTTCATATAATGTCCTTCTCGCTGTTCCAATCGGGATTGGATCAATTCAAACGAGCCTTTTAAATACACCCAAGTTGTATTCTTGCTTTTCGATGCCAATACTGCTCGATAAGATTCTTTTAGTGCCGAACAGGATAGGACCGCACCACCTTGTTCATCCCAAGTTTTAATGTTATTGGCCAAAAGTGTCAGCCACGGCATTCTATCGTCATCATCGAGTGCGATTCCGTTTTTCATTTTGTCAATATTGGATTGTGAGTGAAAATCATCGGCATCAAAATAGGGGAGACCCAATTGTTTGGCCAAACCTAGACCTATTGTTGTTTTTCCGCAACCGCTAACACCCATAATCACTATCATTTCAAAGATTTATTCCGATTTAAAAAATGTACTTTTCACCCCTTTAACTCCTGGAACGGCTTTAAACAAGGAACCAGCCAATGGATATTTGGCATGTTCCTCATCGGTCATATCAACACGTGCTGTAGTTATAAATAAGGTATCTAAATCTTTTCCTCCAAAAGCACATGAAGTAACATTGTGCGCTGGCACATCAATTTTGGCAACCATTTTTCCTGTAATGGGATCAAAACAAATGACCGCATTCCCATTCCACATGCCTACCCAAAGTTTATCATTTTCGTCTATAGCCATGCCATCAGGATATCCTAACGAGTCACTCACTTTTACAGCAACTCGTGGATTGGAAATATCTCCTGTAGCGTTGTCATAATCAAAAGCTTTAATTTCAAAAGTCGGCGTATCAATGTAATACATGGTTTTTTTGTCTTTTGTCCATACAATACCATTGGAAATAGTGACGCTATCTAGTTTTAAAGTCGCTTCCCCTTTACCATTTATCATATATAGATTGGCTACTTTAGATGTTTGTTCATAAGCCATGGAACCTACCCACAACCGCCCTGAAGGATCGCATTTTCCGTCATTGAAACGGTTGGTTTTAATATCCCGTTCAGCATCTGAAAGTAAAGTGGCTTCCCCGGAATTTGTATTGATGATATAAATCCCATCTTGAAGGGCTACCACAGCTTTGGAATTGTCAATGGGTACAACGGTTCCAATATTTGAAGGTGTTGTTAAGGAACGATTGCTTTTTGTTTTTGGATTGTAAATATGTAACTGATTGGATAAAATATCTATCCAATAGAGCTCCTGTGTGTTGTAATTCCAATAGGAACCTTCTCCAAGTTCAGCTTTTATTTGATATTCAAGAATGGCTTTGTTTTTAAGCTCGTTGACTATTTCAGTTGGCATCTCTTCCTTTTTATTTGATTTGCAATTAAGCATAAGCATGATTAAAAGCAGGGGTAAATAGGTGATAAATTTGGAAATATTGGTCAGTTTGTTTCCCATGATATTGATTTTGTATAAAAATAGTAAAAAAAAATCCTGATAAATGCCTATCAGGATTTTTAACTGTCATTGCGAAGCAAGTTTTTCACTTGCTGCGGCAATCTTTTAAATAAAGAGATTACTTCGTCGTCCCGATAGCTATCGGGACTCCTTGTAATGACAACTCTTTTTATTATTCATCAACTAAAACCCATTCGCCTTTAACGATTAAGGGTTCAGCCTGTTTATATTTTAAGGTTTTGTTCTCACCACTCATGACGTGTTTGATAGTCACACGATCGTTACGACCAATTTTTGCATGTTCTCTTACTATGGTTTCAACCACTTCTTGTTGGCGCTGGGTATTACCCGCAGCTCTACTTTGAGCTGAACGTTCATCCATATTTGGAATCTCGTCTTTTTGAGTTTGAAGTTTCTCTTTTTGACGCGCCCTAGCTTCTTGAATGGTGTTTTGGGTTTCGGTAGGTAACTCACCTTTAAACAAAAATGAAATCACATCTTTGTTCACTAGGTCAATCATGGATTTGAACAGTTCAAAGGCTTCAAACTTGTAAATCAAAAGCGGATCTTTTTGTTCATGAACTGCCAATTGTACCGATTGCTTTAATTCATCCATTTTACGTAAATGGGTTTTCCAAGAATCATCAACAATAGCCAAGGTGATATTCTTTTCAAAATCATTGATCAATTGTTTTCCTTGAGTTTCATAAGCTTTTTCAAGGTCGGTGACTACTTGAAGGTTTTTAACCCCGTCTGTAAATGGAACAACGATTCGCTTAAATTTATCGCGCTGAGTTTCGTATACATTTTTAATCACCGGAAACGCCATGTCTGCATTGCGTTCCATTTTTTCTTTGTAATGACTGAAGGCCGCTTTATAGATTTTACCGGCAATCTCCAGAGATGTCAAACTGCCAAATTCAGCTTCGGTAATTGGTGAACTCATGGAGAAGAAGCGAATCAATTCAAACTCAAAGTTTTTAAAATCGTTGGCTTCTTTATTGGCTTCAGTTATACCTTCAGTGGTATCGTAAATCATATTGGCCAAATCTACTCGCAAACGCTCACCATGTAAAGCATGACGACGACGTTTATAAACTACTTCACGCTGGGCATTCATCACATCATCATATTCCAGCAAACGCTTACGAATACCAAAGTTGTTTTCTTCTACCTTTTTCTGTGCCCGCTCAATAGATTTTGAAATCATAGAATGTTGAATCACTTCACCTTCTTTAAGTCC